>NZ_BDGM02000012.1:0-83330 GCF_001748485.2 Tepidibacillus sp. HK-1
CAAGGAGAGACCCTCTTTTCCATATTTTTTTGCTTACATCTTTCTGCTTAATATTCTTCTTATTCAAGCAGATTCCATTATCTGCCTTATAAGGTTGTTTTTCCTCCCACAATAATTTTACTCATACGTTAATGGATGATCTTGGTCAAGAAATTGGTTTCTCTCTGTCCTTTCAATCGCAAAACGAAGATGAGTGATTAATCTTGCATAATCTATGGAATCTCGATCAATTTTAATTTCCAATTCGTTTTCTATCACTTGTATCAATTTACCAATAAGGGAAGAAAATTGGTTCATCTTGGAAACGCTTTGCTTTGTTTTTGCACTGTGCAAATGGAGGGTAATAAACCCGATCTCATCATCAGGAATTTCCATTTTTAAAAGTTTACTTAACATGTTCACTCCATCTTGAGCCAAAGCATATTCCTCAGGATAAAGGCTACGAACTTCATGTAAAAATGGATTTTGGATTTGTATCCCTTGTTTTAAACGTTTAATCGCAAACGAAATATGATCAATAAAAGAGACAAGAAATTGTTCAGTAAGCTTAACTTCTAATCGGTCCTCTATATATTGAATATAATCGTTAATGGCATGGATAATCTCTTCTTCAGTTTCGGTAAAAATCCGTAACATCGTTTCTCGATTGTTATCGGAGGAGAGAACAAATATTTTTTCTATTGATGAGTCGTAGGGAATCCATTCTCCCTTTTTTCTATTAAAACCAATCCCTTTCCCTAGGAGGACAACCTCTTTCTGAGATTCATCTACTGCTAAAACCGTATTATTATTTAATGTTCGTTTAACCAGATAACTTTTTCCTTCATTCATGAGATTCATCCTTGTCTTCGTGCTATATAATAAATATACATGATATGAAAACGTTTTACCAGAAAGAAAAAGCTATCCTCATCATTTATCGGATAGCAATGTTCCATTTAGCAATTAAACTGCAGTTGGATGGTTTGCTTTGAACGAGTTATTCTCCATGTTTGCCTCGTTTGCTTTGTTTTCCTCTTTACGTTGGTTCGTGTATCGAACCCAAAAGATCACTACGATAAAATATCCTAAATACGCTAATAACTCTTCAATCGATGGGTGGTGGGAATAACCAAACATGGCTTTCATAAAGATTCCTACTTGGCCACTGATTAGTGGTTGTTTACCTGTGTCTCTAATATACTGTGCGGCATCGATTGGATGTTCAGGCATGAAGCCAATAATATTATATACTTCAGGCATTGCACTACCCATGATTCCTAAATCTTGCATCATGCCAATACCTTGGACTAACAATCCAGCAGCAATCATCATAATCAATATACCAGTAATTTTGAAAAAGGTTTTTAATGGGAAACGGACAAGTCCTTTAAACATTAAATAAGCAATGACCGCAGAAAGAATTAAACCAAACAAGGCGCCTTTACTTTCAATGGCTCTAGTAATATCTCCCCCTGTTATAGCTGCAAAGAAGAAGACCGTTTCTACTCCCTCACGGAGAACAACTAAATAAGCATGTGTCACCATGCCAATGACACTACCAGTTGTGACGATTTGCGAAAGTTTATCTTGTGTCTTAGTATGCACGTCTCTATTGTTTTCATTCATCCAAAAAATCATTTGCGTTAAAAGAACGCTTGAGACTAACATAATTCCTAACTTCATATAATTTTGACTTCCCATTGAGGTAAATCCAGTCAAAACTACCTGAAAGATTAATGCCATTAATAAGCTTGAAATAACTGCGCCAAATGCACCAGTCCAAACCCATTTATTATATTTTGCTCGGTCCATTTTTTTTAAATAAGTAATAATGATCCCTATAATGAGAAAAGCTTCTAACCCTTCCCTAAAGGTGATTAAAAATGCCTGAAAATCCATTCTCCTTTTCCCCCTTAAGACAATCTAATAGATTCGTTCCCATCATAAGTATATGGCTATTTTCACTATTATGATATTGTTATCTTTATTATGACGATAATGATAATCATTATCATTTGTAAATATTTTATTGCAAATCATTCTCATTGTCAATGCTTTAATTTTTCATATAACTCTGGCAATGCTTCATATAAGACGATCTGATAGTAAGTAGGATAAAGAAATGAATCTGCTTCGGTTTGAAAAACAGGTTTTAAATAAGGTGCGTACTTTCCCTTCTGTTCTCCGAAACCATCTAAAACAGCATTCGTCACCAAAATACGCCGATTCTCCCCATAAATAAGGATTTGATTTTCAAAATCTGCTGGATTCCTTAAACGAATGGTTTGATAATCAGGATATAAATATTGAATCACCCTTTGCTCTTCCCAGGTAAAAATCGTTGTTTGTTCAGGATGATAGGATTGGTTGATTTGATTCGCCAGTTGTACCATCGGCGGTTTTTCAACTGCATACTGTTCTACTAATGGAATCGATGTAATCATCGTAACGAAAGCTAATCCTAAAAATATCAGTTTAGAAAGCCGACCTATTTTCCCTAGACTCCATACAAAACCTATCAATATGAATGGGATCAAGATTGCAACATGCCGCGGTTTATCTAAATTTTGCCCAATAAAAGCCCAAAGAATATAAGGGATTGTACTAAGTAAATAGAGTAGACAACGGTAGGATTTCATCGATTGAAAGTGAAAGTATTTTGGAAAAAGCCGAATCTTTTTACTTACTTTTAAAAAGTGATAAACGATCCATAGCAATCCTCCAAATAGAAAAAAGGAAATAATCCAACTTTTCCCCCCAAGGCTTACCCAAATCAGTTTGATAAAGCTTTCAACTCGATCTAGATAACGTGGGCTAGTT
The DNA here is from genome assembly GCF_001748485.2 of Tepidibacillus sp. HK-1. Taxonomy (NCBI): domain Bacteria; kingdom Bacillati; phylum Bacillota; class Bacilli; order Caryophanales; family Bacillaceae; genus Tepidibacillus; species Tepidibacillus sp. HK-1. The sequence continues at coordinate 2,803 of NZ_BDGM02000012.1, forward strand.
AATACAGTTCCTCCCCAATCGGTAAAATGTCCAGAAGTAAAAGCAATTCCTAACCTCAAGTAAGGAAGAAGTCCCCCTTCTGTATAAGCCACTGGAAAAAACCATAATGCTAATCCGAAAAAAAGTGATAAGGCCATCAATACAGTATGCCTTAATAAAGTTCTCCATTTGATCCTTTGTTGAAGATCAAAGCTAGACATGAGAAGTGGTAGCAAAAGGACTGCGACAAAAGGAAAATAAGAGATTCTTACGCCCATGGCTAATCCATAAACAAATGAAGCGATGATTCCTGTACGCAGATACTCGGATTGAGTTAAGGATTGATTGAAGGTACGGGAGATAATCCACAATACGACCCAAATCATCATCATCCCCAAACTATCTGACATCGGTTGTTCAGCCATTAGCCATAGCAGTGGATTAACGGCAGAAAGGATTGTAGTAAAAAGAGCGATCTTTTTCCCTAGCCAATTCTTTATCGTGAAATAGATAAGAGGTATCATGATGATTCCAGCGATAGCACTTACCAGACTTAGTGAAATAATGGGTTCACTCACCAACTTGTTCATCCATTTTGTAGGTAAAAGGTATAAAGGGTACCCTGGAAAATGAGGCTGCATGTTGTAGATATCATATCTAACAACACCTAACGCAAAATCGACCGTATCCCAACTATCAGGATAGCGGCCGATATAAAGCAAACGGGGGATTGCAATAACACCCAAAGCAAAAAAGATCAACCATTTTTCCCCTTTTATCATTTAGTTCGTTTTTTCCCTTTCCTTGTAAAAAGGAGTAGAGCTCCTACAATCACGAATAAAATAATTAACAATGGAACCCAGTTAGCCCATGTTGTCGTGCCACCCTTTACCTCAATATCTGTTTGTCCAGTTCCCTTTGTATGTCCTTGATATCCTGCTTCTGTTTGGAAAAAATCCTTAATCTCATTTAAAATCAGATCCCGATTGGAATCAAACTTTGCCCGATCTGATGAAACTTTTCCTACTCCAAATAATCCAGGATTACCAAGGGAAGCTAAGGCTTCATCAAAAGCATTACGTATCTTTTGGTCTAATTCTGGATCTGCTTTTATAACTTCTGGGGATAAGGCTTCATAGTTAGCAAACGCTTTAGCTAATAATACCTTTGCTTGAGCATAATCATCAAATATTTCCCCCATATTGATAAATCGTCTTTCAATGTTACGAACGATCACAACCTTCATCTCATAAATCACTAGATTTGCATCCTTGTCATCAATTCCTTTTTGAATCCGATCCACCTGCTCTTGGCCAAACTCTTTTACCATTTCTGGTTTAATTTCATTCAATTTGTTTTGAACTGCTGCAAAATCCTTCGGCTCTTTACTCAATGCTGCTAACATATCTGTATAAGCTGATGCTATTGCATCTTCATTAGGACTACCATAAGAATAGGCATTGACATTTGTAGGAATGAATGTTGCTACTAGCATGAGCATCATGAGTAAAGAAGCAACCATGTTACTAGTTTTCATCATTTTTAACCCCCACTCGAAATGATAAAATCTTCCTTTTCTATTTTAATTGATAATGATTATTATCGTCAAATAAATTTAACTATTTTTTGACCATTGATGCGCATCCTTGATAATTTTTACTTTTTGTACAGGTCTACTCATTTCTTTGAAAATGGCTGGAATCACTTTCGTCAAATAAGCTTTAAATTTAATGAATGACTTTCCTTTTTGTCTTACTTGATATTGAATTGGAATTTCTTTAAGCCTAAAACCCTTTCGAACCAAATTCAAAGTTAGGACTTGAGCATAGTTGTAATCATGAATGATTTCCGCATGCTCCATTGCTTGCTTGGAAAAAGCTCTCATCCCTGATTGGCCATCATAAATCCATTTTCTTAATAATAAGGACTGTAAAAAGGTAAAGGTGTAATTACCTAAACGTCGATGTAGCTTCATGCCCTTAATTTGTCCTAAAAAGCGTGACCCTATGATATAATCTGCCTCCCCTTTAAAAAGAGGTTCTAAAAGATCAGGGATCTGTTCAGGGGGATATTCATTATCTGAATCAATATAAACGCCGATATCAGCCCCTAAACAGAGAGCTTTTTCTAGCCCTTTTCTTACTGCTGCTCCTAACCCTTGATTGCTTGAGAACGAAAAAATATAATCAGCACCAGCCCTTTTTGCAACAGAGACGGTTTGGTCTTCTGACCCATCATCAATCACTAGTACTTTCACATCTATTCTTGAATCAAAATTTCGAGGAATTCTAGCAATAACTTCGCCAATTATTTCTTCTTCATTATGTGCCGGTAGAAATACGATTACTCTCTGCTTCTTCATTTATGTTCCCCTTTAACTCTTTGATTGCTTCCATTAGAACAGGACCTCTGCTATGTTCTGGGAATGGCGCACCTAATAAATAGGCGATGGTCGGAGCAACAGAGATTAAAGAATGTCGCTTATCCACTTGTTTCCCTTTTGCAATATTTGGCCCATGCATAAAGAATGGAACAAATCGTTCCCCTTCATCTAAATGGCCATGACCACCAATCCCATCTGATTGACCATGATCAGCAGCAATAATGATCGTAGTATCTTCCATCATGCCTTTATCTTCTAACCAATGAACAAACTCTTCAATTAAATGGTCTGCTTCCTCAATTTTTTGCTTATATTCTTCATACAAAGAACCTCGACTATGCCCAGTTTGATCGGTACTAATCAGTTGAACTGCTAATAAATCAGGATTTTGCTCGCTCATTATTTTTTTTGCCCGTTCAATAATATTTCGATCTGCTACATCGTTATTCATGACTGCTGTCACACTTTCTACATCATCTGCCATTGCATCGATTAAATGAGCAATTCCTAGTAACCTGCCTTTTTTCCCAACCTTTCTGAGAGAATCAAAGACGCTCTCTACTTTAATTCCTAATTTCCATACCATATTCGATTTAATTCCATGCTCTTTTGGGTAAGTCCCTGTAAAGATAGAAGAAAAACAGACAACGGTTCTTGCAGGGTACACGGTTTCCATTTGTGTATATTCTGTTCCATTTAGTCGCAATTGATCGAGAAAAGGAGTATTGGCTTCAGCAAAACGATCTTTTCTTGCCCCATCTACAATTATCATGATCACTTTCTTGGTTAAAGCTTGACTTGATTCTGTGAAAAATTGTTTGGTATATCCTTCCCTTTCCTTTGGTTTCCAATCAAACAAATAATGGTGTAAGAGCCAACTAAACAAGAATACAAAACCACCAAAACCTAATAATCTAATCCAATCTAACTCGCCAATGGTATAACCCTGTTGCAATAAGGAATATTGGCGATCCCACAAGAATAACAACAATAAAAACTTCGGGATCTGTTCTTGAGCATTACCACTGGTAGAATCGCTATTTTTTAAAACTAACTTCCAAAAGCGTGTAAAATTTAACCAAGATGTACCGATTCGTAAATGGTAATAAAAAGTTCCCCAAAAAAAGATTGTAAAGAAAAAATAGAGTCCTAAAGCAAATAAAGAAAGGCCTATATTTAGCTGATTCCATAAAATGAGCGAAACAACAAAGGGAATCCATAAATAATTCCTTAGCATCAATGGGTAGTCATAAACATAGTAAATTACAAGTAGAGGCAAAATGGTTAACATGCTCAAAGCCATAGTGGACCAGAACGAACTAGTAGACCAATCGGGAATATGAAAGAGCAAAAAAGTCCCTACTACAAAAATAGGAGTAAAAGGTTTTCCCTCATTTAATAAATTCCATCCCCTTGCCGCAATAATCTCAAACCAGGATGCTTTTTTCATTCTGCATTTGCCCCTTTCTCGTTGATTTTTAGCCACTTCTTTAATTCACTGATCCGAATCGGGTATTTAAATAAGACGTAAAGACCAACTAAATAAGAAAAAAAGAACTTAAATCCATGACTAACCAAAGCAATACTATAGGCTTCCTCCCATGATAAACCCACTCTTGAAAGAGCAAAGCTCATCATACTTTCATAATTGCCGATTCCACCTGGTGTAAAATGAAAGACCTGTGTAGAGATTGTTAAACTGTTAACCCAAATTGCATCAAGAAAAGATAGAGAAAGCCCCGAGGCCATCGTTACGCCAAACACAACGATCGTTTCAAAAAGCCAACTTAGCGTAATAAACAAAATGAGATAGATTCCTTTTGTTCCTGAAAAAGCCTGTTGAATCATCTGCCAATGTTTTCGCAAAATGTCTGAATTCATTCTTTTTGATAACCAATAAAAGAGAAGGAGTCCTAAGCTTAAACCGGTAAGCACAATCAGAAATAGGCCTATAGAAAGATCGAAACCAATAAATAATGCACCAACATTTGCTATTAGACCCAAGATAAACATATCTAGTAATCTCATTACCACGACTGAATGAAGAGTTTCATCAAACTGAACCTTTTTCTCTTTTATTAGCAATCCTACTCTTACTGCATCGCCTACTTTAAGTGGCAACAAATGATTGATAAAGAGACTATAGAATAAGGCATAAAGGTAAACAGATAGAGGAATGGATTGATTCAAATACCATTTCCATGCCAATGCCCGAAGAACAAAAGCCAGTCCATAAACAACAAACATGGCGATTAACCAAGTTGGATTGGTTATTAGTTGCTTACTAACCCTTCCAATAAGATCGACATCGAAATAACGCAATGTTAAAAAGGTAAAAAAGATTAAAAAGATAAAGCCGATAAGTCGAAAAAGTGTTCTTTTCATAAAATCTCTTGATGTTCCTTTGCCCAAGTAATGGTACGTGACAATCCCTCTACAATCGATGTAGTTGGTTGATAACCTAACTGTTCCTTTGCCTTGCTAATATCTGCCCAAGTCATTTTTACATCCCCTATACGCCATGGCTTTTTTACGATTCTCAACTGTGGAAAATGCTTTTTAAATTCTTGTAATAGTTTGTTCATTGAGACTGGTTGACCAAAACCAAGATTATAAACTTCATTGGTTGCTGGTCTTTCTATTGCTTTTGTGATTCCGGCGATAATGTCATCAATATAGGTATAATCTCGGGCAGAATCTAGAGCAAATACCTCAATCTCCTCTCTCTGTAACAGTTTCTTGATAAATTTAGATATCGCCATGTCTGGTCGACCAAAAGGTCCATAAACTGTAAAAAAACGTAAGATCGTTAGTTGAAAACCATAAAGTTGTTGATAGACATGACAAAAAGCTTCACCACTTACTTTACTAGCTGCATAAGGGGAAATTACTTTGCCATTAGCCATTCCTTCAGATAAAGGTGTTCCCTCTTGATCACCGTAGACCGAAGAAGAGGAGGCAAAAATCACCTGTTTTACCCCTGTTTCACCAGCCCATTTTAAAAGATTTATAGTCGCTTTAATATTTGAATCTATGTATATTCCTGGATGTTCTATGGAATAAGCCACACCTGGCATCGCAGCCAGATGAACCACTACATCAAATGCATTCTGTTTAAAAAGCTCCTTAACAAAATTTTCATCTATTAAATTTTCTTGATAAAAATCTACCTTACCCATTCGTGTGACACGTTCTATCTGTTTTAATTTTCTCTCTTGAGAATAGTAAGAATTTAGCTCATCAACAATGATGATATGGTGATCTTTTTGTAATAGTTGGATCGCTAAATGATGGCCGATAAAACCAGCGCCACCTGTTACTAAAATTTTCAATCCATCTCACCTCTAAAATAAACGTTTGTTCACATCAATGAAAAAGCCGCAAAAAGCGGCTTTTTCAAAAAAGATAAGAAAGTATAACTTTCTTCCACTTCTCCTTAATCTTTATTCATAGAAGGGCACGGATGACGGAGCGCGATGGAATATACAAACCCTTGTTACAACAATCTAATCACTACTTACTTGCTTTTTCAATCGCTGTGTTTAAGCTTTTCTCAATTTCGGTTAGAATATTTTTAGCTTCTTCTTGATTTAGTGCCTTTGTAGCTTCAAGATGCTTTTGGGCTTGTTCATTTAAAGTATTGTAAGCTTCTTCTCCTAGAATTCGTTGAAGATCAGTATCAATCATATCAATAAACAGTGCTCCTTCAAGAGCTGTAATGACAGCTTTATCTTTGCCCCAATTCTCCTGGCTTTCTTCATATTCTTTAAGAGCAACCGTCGCAAAACCTCTTACAAAAGCATTATTGATGTCATTAGGATCTAATGCTTTCACATCTGTAGCAAGATCAAATTGGCTTTGAATAAATTCTGCTTCTTCCTTGGCGTTTTTCACTAAATATCCGTTTAAAGCTTGATAGAAGGCCCAGCCCTCTGCTTGTTCTGCTTTTGCTTCTTTTTCATCTTCTTGTGCTGCAATTTTGCTTGCATAACCATTAGGTAAGGCCCCTGTAGCTAAATAGAAAGTCTTCATCAATGTTTTATCAACAACTTGTTTTCCTAGTTGAAACCCTAATTGATCTCCTGCTTCTATTGCTTTGTCCATTTCAGCAAAGCCTGCATCAATTTTAGCAACTAATTGAGTTTGGTAAGCTGCATCACGTTTTTCTACCGTAGATTTTAGAATCGCATAAAATTCTTTTGCTTCCTTCATTTCTTCCTTAACCTTATCTTTATTATCCCAGTTTTCTGCTACTTCAGTGAATTCATGACGAATGGTAAAGAAGAAATTCTTTTGCATTAATTTGTCAAAGATTTGCTTTACAACAACCCCATCCATTGAGTTGTTTTTTCCAGCCTCTAAGGCTGCCATGATCTGTTGATCAGCAGACTCATTAAATTCAGCATCACGTTTTTGAACCAATGGTTGAAGTTCTTTTGTATAAAGGTCAATCACCTTTTGATAATCTACTGTTTGTCCTTCGTTTGCTTTTGCAAGTTCATCTACTGCTTCTTTATAGATCGTAGATACGGACACTTCTTTATTTTCTTCTTTTTGTGTCTCTGTTTGATTCGTTTGTTGTGGTTCTATGTTTTTTTGGCTAGTTTCTGTTGAACTACACCCCGCCAAAACACCACTTGCTGCAATAAGTCCTGCTAGAACTGCGATATGTAGCTTTTTCTTCATGATAACCCCCCTAATTGATAATGATTTTCATTTCTCTCTAACTGAAATTATAAAGATAATGAGAATCATTGTCAACTATAATTTCTCCCGACGCCGAAATATTGAAACCCAGCTTCTATTAATGGGGCAATATCTAATAGATTGCGGCCATCAATTATAATTTTATCTTCCATTTTTTTAGCTAATTCGCCATAAGGAAGGGTTTTAAATTGCTTCCATTCTGTAACGAGAATAATAGCATGACTATGCTCAAAAATCTCTTCGATCTTTTTAATATATTTAATCTTCCATTTAGGATATGTCTTTCTAAAGTTATCGATGGCTATAGGATCATATACTTTGATAGCTGCACCTAATTCCAATAATTTTTCTATGATTTCAATTGAGATCGCCCCTCGAATATCATCGGTATTTGGCTTAAAGGAAAGGCCAAGGATGCCAATCTCTTTATTTTTTAAATCCCCTAACGCTTCCTTTAATTTAGAAATGACCCATTCCTTTTGCTTTTGATTGACATCGATTGTTGCTTTGACCAATGACATTTCGATTCCTTTTTCTTTTCCTTGATTTAAAATGGCCGAGGTATCTTTAGGGAAACATCCCCCTCCCCAGCCAATTCCTGCTTTTAGATAGCTTGTTCCAATCCTTTGATCCAATCCAATTCCTTCGGCCACTTCTGTGATATCTGCACCTACTTTTTCAGCCAACCTTGCAATTTCATTGATGAAGGAAATTTTCATTGCTAAAAAGGCATTAGCCGCATATTTGATCAATTCTGCACTTTTAATTTCTGTTACAAGCCATACCGGTTTAGGTTGATGATCTGGCTGTTGAATAGGCAACTTTAAGGATAAGGGAAATGTCTGATTTAGTATTGGTGAGTATAGCCTTTTTAATAAATCTTGCACATGGGAAGAATCTGTGCCAATTACAATACGATCAGGGTATAGACTATCGTATACTGCTAACCCTTCTCGCAAAAATTCTGGGTTAGATGCAACATAGATTTCTTGGTTAATTTCCCGTTTTTTCAGTTCTTCTTCGATCCATTCTTTAACACGATAAGTCGTGCCAACAGGAACTGTAGATTTAATGATCACAATAGGTTGACTTCCATTGCTCCACTTTTGGCCTATACTTTTTGCAACTTTTTCAACTGACGTTAAATCAACGTCGCCATTTTCCTTCATTGGTGTCCCAACTGTAATGATAATCAACTCTGTCTTAGAGTTAAACGATCCCCATGAAGAAATAAAGGTAAGGTTGGGTCTAGCCACCTCCAGTAGCTCTCCCAACCCTTCTTCAAAAATAGGAACCTCACCTTGTTTCAGTTTCTCTATCTTATCCTTATTAATATCTAAGAGGGTAACATCATTTCCAAAAGAAGCGAAAATCGCAGCTGTTGTAAGACCTACATACCCTGCTCCAATCATTGTAATTCTCAATTTTTGTTCACCTTCTATTTAAACTGAACCTTCTTTTCTAGGTATTCCTTTAATTCAGCAATAGGAATTCGTTGTTGTTCCATGGTATCTCGATCTCGCACTGTAACCATCTGATCTTGCTTTGAATCAAAGTCGTAAGTAATACAAAACGGTGTACCAATTTCATCGTGGCGACGGTAACGTTTACCGATTGAACCTGAATCATCAAAATCAACCATGAAATATTTTGAAAGCTCTTCAAAGATACCTTTAGCCTCTTCCGATAGTTTTTTCGATAATGGCAGGATCGCAGCTTTGTATGGAGCAAGTGCTGGATGGAAGTGCATTACAGTACGTGTGGTTCCATCTTCAAGTTCTTCTTCATCATAAGCATCGATAAAGAAAGCTAATGCTACACGATCCGCTCCAAGAGAAGGTTCAATACAATAAGGAATGTAACGTTCATTGGTTTCTGGATCGATATAGTTGAAGTCTTCACCAGAATATTGCATATGCTGCTTCAAATCATAATCTGTACGGGAAGCAATACCCCATAATTCGCCCCAACCAAATGGAAACTTATATTCAAAATCGGTGGTTGCATTACTATAATGAGACAATTCTTCTTCTGAATGATCGCGCATCCGGATGTTTTCCTTTTTCATTCCTAGGCTGAGTAGCCATTTTTCTGCATATTGCTTCCAATAATCAAACCATTTTAATTCTTCACCTGGCTTGCAGAAAAACTCAAGCTCCATTTGTTCAAATTCACGTGTACGGAAGGTAAAATTCCCTGGAGTAATCTCGTTACGAAAGCTTTTACCGATTTGAGCGATACCAAAGGGAAGCTTTTTGCGCATGGTTCGCTGTACATTTTTAAAGTTCACAAAAATTCCTTGTGCTGTTTCTGGACGTAAGTATATTTCATTCGTACTTGTTTCTGTAACCCCTTGGTGGGTCTTAAACATTAAATTAAACTGACGGATATTGGTAAAATTATGACTTCCACACTCTGGACAAGCGATATCATGTTCTTTAATCAATTGTTCCATTCTCTCAAATGGTAATCCATCAACGACCATTTCGATTCCTTTTTCGTCTAAGGCATTTTCGATTAACTTATCCGCCCGATGCCTCGCTTTACAGTCCTTACAATCGATCATTGGATCATTAAAATTACCAAGGTGTCCAGAAGCTTCCCAGGTTCTCGGATTCATTAAAATAGCTGCATCAAGACCGACATTATAAGGGGATTCTTGCACGTATTTTTTCCACCATGCTCGTTTAATATTGTTTTTCAATTCGGTTCCTAGTGGACCATAGTCCCATGTATTCGCTAGTCCACCGTAAATTTCTGATCCTGGAAAAATAAAACCACGATGTTTAGCATGGGCGACAATTTGCTCCATTGTTACATTCATTTTCATTCACTCCTTATCTATTACTATTCCAATTACTTTGAGGGGCTCCACGAAACGAAAAAACTCTCGCCTCTAGGCCACCAAGCCTAGGGACGAGAGTTGATATTCCCGCGGTTCCACCCTAGTTGATACACAGATGTGCATCCTCTTTTCAAAAGCAACTCCAGACTGCCGTTTCACTGAATCTTTTTGCCAGGCTTTCACCCTCCCTAGCTCGCTTTAAAAAAGGATTTCAGTTACTATTGTCCTTTCATCGTTACCATTTACATTATGCTTATTTTGATGTTAATCATACAAAATTTAAATAGAAGAGTCAAACCCATTTACGCAAATAGGTTCACATTATTTATGCTTTTCAAGTTTAAATGAGCTCTTTAATGATACGATACGATTGAAGACTAAGTTCTCGTTTGTTGTATATCTTGGATCGACATTAAAATATCCATGTCTAAAAAATTGGAACTTATCTTGAACTTTTGCTTCCTTCATATTTGGTTCAACAAATCCATGTACCACTTCTAAAGAATTAGCATTGATATGATCGAGAAAGGTTGTTCCTTCTTCTTGATCTTCTTCTAAAATCAATGGTTCATATAACCTAAATTCAGCTGATACCGCATGTTTAGCATCTACCCAGTGAATCGTACCTTTTACTTTCCTTCCCGTAAATCCAGTTCCACTTTTGGTTTCTGGATCATAAGTACAATGTAGCTCAATGACGTTGCCATTTTGATCTTTTATAACATCATTACACTTAATAAAGTATGCATGTTTTAGACGAACTTCATTTCCTGGGAATAATCGATAATATTTGTTTGGTGGATTTTCCATAAAATCATCTTGTTCAATATAAATCTCCCTAGAAAATGGAATCTGCCGATTACCCATCTCTGGATTTTCTGGATTATTCTCTGCTTCTAACATCTCTACCTGATCTTCTGGGTAGTTCGTGATAACTACTTTCAATGGTCTTAGCACACCCATTGTTCTTGGCGCTTTTAATTTTAGATCTTCTCTAACAAAATGTTCTAACATTTGAGCATCTACTTTACTATTTGCCTTAGCGACCCCAATCTCTCTAACAAAATTGCGAATCGATTCCGAAGTATATCCTCTTCTTCTAAGTCCAGAAATGGTAGGCATACGTGGATCATCCCAGCCATCCACAATCTTTTCATCAACTAAAAGCTTTAGTTTTCTTTTACTCATCACCGTATTGGTTAAGTTTAAACGAGCAAATTCAATTTGTTGTGGTTGATGCTCCATTTCTGTTTCTCTCACTACCCAATCGTATAAAGGACGATGGTCTTCAAACTCTAATGTACACAAAGAATGGGTAACTCCTTCAATCGCATCTTCGATAGGATGAGCATAGTCATACATCGGATAAATACACCACTTATCACCCGTATTGTGATGTGTAGCATGTGAAATACGATAAAGAACTGGATCTCTCAGATTTAAATTAGGCGAGGCCATATCAATCTTTGCCCTTAATACCTTTTCTCCATCTTTAAATTCGCCCTTGCGCATCCGTTCAAATAAATCCAAATTTTCATCAATAGAACGATTTCGATATGGACTTTCTTTTCCAGGCTCAGTTAGTGTTCCACGAGTTTGCCTTATTTCTTCTGCTGATAAATCATCTACATAAGCTAAACCTTTTTTAATCAAGATGATTGCTCGATTATACATTTCTTCGAAATAATCAGAGGCAAAAAAAAGTCCGTCCCATTCAAAACCAAGCCATTTTACATCTTCTTTAATTGCCTCAACGTATTCAGTATCCTCTTTTAATGGGTTTGTATCATCAAACCGTAAGTTGGTCTTACCCTTAAATTCATCTGCTAATTCAAAATTTAATACGATCGATTTGGCATGGCCAATATGTAAATAGCCGTTAGGCTCTGGTGGAAACCTAGTGATGATTTGATCCCGCTTGCCAGTCTTCAAGTCTTCAACTACGATATTTCTTATGAAATTAGAAGGACTATTCTTTTCTTCCATTCTTCTCAACCTTTCTTATTCCATTGCATGGCATTCACATGTATATATATCACAAATCGCACAAAAAGCAAATATTTTCTATATATGTTTATCTATTATGTTACACTATTTTTTCCGATTTTTTCTTTCTTTATAAAAAAGGTTTGTATATTCCATCGCGCTCCGTCATCCGTGCCCTTCTATGAATAAAGATTACGGAAAGAAGGGCACTTCTGAAGGCACACAAAGTGTACAAGTCGTGCTACACAGCTAAAGCTGCTAGTCACGCTATGTCGCAGCTTATGGAATATACAAACCCTTAAATGACAGATGGAAGAAAGTTATACTTTCTTAATCTTTGAGAAAGGAAATGGGGACTTTAAAAAGCCCCCATTTCTTAACGTCTATTTTATATAAAATACTACAGATTCATATGCTCTTAATTTAAGTTGATCAAATCGATTCTCTGTATCTTGGTAGTTCGAGATAAGAATACTAGATTCTCCAGTTAGCTCTATACCCTCAGGTAACTCAAAAACGGTTTCTTGCGAATAAAAATTATTTATCACTAAAAGTTTTTTATTATGATATGAACGAATATAGGCAAAAATTTGTGGATGATTTTCCAGAATTAATTGAAAATCGCCATAAGCAATGACATCATGCTCTTTTCGTAATTGTATTAACTTTTGGTAATGAAAAAAGATAGAGTCCTTATCAGTTAAAGCTTGATCCACATTGATCTCTTTGTAATTGGAAGCTACTCCAATCCACGGAATTCCAGAAGTAAACCCAGCATGTTCATTTGTATTCCATTGCATTGGTGTACGGGAATTATCACGCGATTTTTGTTTTAATATAGCCATGATTTCTTTATCGGATTTCCCCTGATTTTTTAATGAGTAATAAGCATTGATCGATTCTACATCGCGATACTGATCAATATCATCAAAATTGGGATTGGTCATTCCGATTTCTTCTCCCTGATAAATATAAGGGGTTCCTTGTAATAAATGTAGAGCCGTTGCTAACATCTTGGCTGATTCTTTATGATATTCCCGATCATTCCCAAAACGGGAGACAACTCTAGGTTGGTCATGGTTACACCAAAATAGCGCATTCCAACCACCCCCCTGACTCATCCCGTATTGCCATTCACTAAGAATTTTCTTTAGTTTAATAAAATCAAAATCAGCTTTTACCCATTTTTCGCCATTTGGGTAGTCCACTTTTAAATGGTGGAAGCTAAAAGTCATACTCAATTCTTTTTCTTCCGGATTCGTATACCTTACACAATTTTCAATAGAAGTAGAAGACATTTCCCCTACCGTTAACATCTCAGGATAACGGGAAAAAGTTTTACGATTCATTTCCTTTAGAAACTCATGGATACGTGGTCCATCTGTATAATACTTTCGCCCGTCGTCTATTGGGGTTTGATACGTATCATTTGGAAATGATTGATTTTTGGAAATAAGATTGATGACATCTAAACGGAAGCCATCTACCCCTTTATTTAACCAAAAATTCATCATTTGATAAATTTCTTCCCTGAGTTGAGGATTTTCCCAGTTTAAATCTGCTTGTGTCACATCAAAAAGATGCAAATAGTATTGCCCTGTCTTCTCATCATACTTCCATGCATTCCCACCAAACTTAGAACTCCAATTATTTGGCGGCTCACCATTTTCCCCATCTTTCCAGATATAAAAATTTCGATAGGGATTCTCTTTTGCAGAAGAAGCTTCTTTAAACCAGGTATGTTCTGTTGAAGTATGGTTAACTACAATATCCAAAATGATTTTGATGCCTTTTTCATGGGCTTTTTGTAATAATATCTCAAATGTTTCCATTGTCCCATAATCTGGGTTGATTCGATAATAATCACTAATGTCATATCCATTATCTTTTTGCGGAGATTCATAGATCGGGGTTAACCAAATCACATCTACTCCTAATTCTTTTAAATAATCTAATTTATCGATAATCCCCTGTAAGTCACCGATTCCATTTCCAGTTGTATCTTTAAAACTCTTTGGATAGATCTGATATACAACGGATTTTTTCCACCAAGGTTGTTCCAATATTAACACCACCGATATTCAATTATTTCTTAACTTTCCCATAGAGATAAGTGAGTACAAATGGAACGACTAAAGCGATACCCATACCTATAAAGAATGGCCCCCAATTTTGTGGGAAAATAGATAAGAATCCAGGTAGGCCACCAACCCCAATCGAGGAAGCCCTTACATCATTTATTGTAATTACCACTGCTGCAATGGCTGAACCGATCATCGCTGAAATGAATGGATATTTATAGCGAATATTTACCCCAAACATCGCTGGTTCTGTAATTCCTAAATAAGCAGAAATCGCAGAGGTTAGAGATAAACCTTTTGTTTTTTCATCTTTAGAGACTAACATCATCGCCAATGCTGCAGAACCTTGAGAAATGTTAGATAATGCAAGAATTGGCCATAAGAAAGTTCCCCCTAAGTTGGAAATCAACTGTAAATCCACTGCTAAGAAAGTGTGATGCATTCCTGTAACTACTAATACGGAATAGAATCCACCATAGATTAATGCACCTAATACAGAAAATTTATCAAATATTGCTACAAAACCAGAAGTGATCGCATTTCCAATTGCAAAGGTAACAGGCCCAATCACGATAAATGATAAGAAACCAGTGATTAATAATGTGATTGGTGCAACTAATAATAATTTAAAAGCATCAGGAACACGCTTATTTAGAAATTGCTCTATTTTAGCTAAGATATAGGATGAGAATAATACAGGTAATACTTGACCTTGGTAACCAATTTTTTCAACATTAAAACCAAAGAGATTCCAATATGGTACAGCACCTTTTGCTACAGCCTCACCATAACCCCATGCATTTAATAGTGCTGGGTGCACAAGCATCAGACCAAGAACGATACCTAATAATTCACTACCACCAAACTTTTTAACCGCTGACCAGCCAATCAAACCTGGTAGAAAAACGAAAGCAGTATTTGCAATTAAATTAATCATATCTGCTAAGTCTTTCCATTGGGTATATACATCAACAAATGCTTGATCTGCAAAGAAAATCCCTTTTCCTGTCAACACATTATTGATTCCCATTAATAAACCGGCAGTTACAATCGCTGGCAAAATAGGAATGAAAATATCTGCTAAGATTTTAACTGCTCGTTGAAACGGATTTAGATTCTTTTCTGCCACATCTTTAATCTCTTGTTTTGTCGCACGTTCAATTCCAGCCACCTCAACAAATTGATCATATACTTTATTGACCAACCCTTGTCCTATTACTACTTGAAATTGTCCATTCGCTGAAAATGAACCTTTAACAAGATCAATATTTTCTAACATCGATTTATCTACTTTATTTTCATCTTTTAAAGCAAGTCTTAATCTCGTCACACAATGAGTAGCAGCGATAATATTGTCCTTACCACCAATGGCTTGAATAATTTGTTCAACAGACTCTTTTTTTATGTCCATAATTTCATCCTCCTGTAATCGTTTTCGTTATCCATCATAACTTGTATAAACAAGTTAGTCAATACTTGTATATACAAGTTCAAATATGTAATTTATGTCATTTTATTATTTTAATAAAGTTCAACTTTTATGTGGGACAAAAAAAGTCGCCCTAACGGCGACGAGCAAAATCAGAGAATACAAATCGATCTGGGCGATGATGTGACTCTGTATATTCAAATTGGGTTCCATCATTTAGATGAGCGAAGTTTTTAACAACTACCACGAAAGGGTAGCCTTTTATATCAAGGTTTTGCTTGTCTCTCATAGTTGCTGGTTCCACTTGAATCACTCTCCTTGCAAAACCAATTTTTAGTTTTAATATTTCTTCAATATATTGATAAATTGACTGTTCTGCAATTTCTTTTGTTAAATCTATAATCAAATCTTTTAGAAAGTAGTTTATGTCAAAAATAATTCGTTCTCCATCTAAATGACGGATTCGATAGATATAGTAGGCTTCTTTACCAATAGGGAGATTCGTCTTTTGATGAAGTGATTCATCAATAATTACTTCTTCAAACTTAGGGACTGTAGTGACAAATTTTTCCCCATTTCCTACACTTGCTTCTTTAAAGCTTACTAATCCCCCAAAGGAAAACGTGATTGTATCGTGGTCTAAAACAAAGACACCTTTCCCATGTAAGCTGTGAACTAAACCCTCTTCCGCTAGTAGGTCTAACGCCCTCCTGATCGTACCGCGACTCGTGTTATATTTTTTACATAAATCATGCTCAGAGGGAAGTTTTTCCCCTGGACTATACTGTCTTTCCACAATGGCGTTTCTTATCTCCTCATAGATTTCGATGTATCGTTTATTCATAAATCCTCCTACCTATCGTACCCGTGTTTACTCATATTATAGCAGACTTCACTAGGAAACAAAGAAGGGATAAATGGAGTAGTTTCTAAGGAAAATTGGACATTCTAACCACAGTGTCAACCCTTCTATTTTGTCACAGAAGGGTTTCTTGATCGCTTATTTTTCCATGATAAATAACCTTTTTTTGAATTAGAATCCCCGACTCACGGCTCAGTTTCTTAAGAAAGCTTTCTTCTCGCTTTGTCACGATAGAGATCACTGTACCTACTGCATTCATTCTTCCTGTTCTACCTGAACGATGAATATATTGTTTGGTATCATGGGGAAAGTCAAAATGGATGACATGATTCAATCCTTCTATGTCCAAACCTCTTGCTGCTACATCTGTCGCCAAAAGTAGTGCTACCTTTCCCTCCCGAAAATGCCGCAAGGCTTGTTGCCTCTCTCCTTTACTAGACTCTCCATTTAAAACTTCCGATGCAATTCCTTTATATTTTAATTTTGCTTGAACCTCAAACATTTTTTCCATGTCGTTGATAAATGCTAAAGCCTTTATTCCATCTATTCTCATGATTCGACGAAGGACATCAATCTTATCTCTAAGTTCACTTACAAAGTAGATGTGTTCTACATTAGATTCGCAATCTTTCTTCTTTTCAATTCGAATGACTTGAGGATCTTTCATCCATCTTTTTGCTAATTGTTCATTTTCTTTAGACAAGGTGGCTGAAAAGAATAAGAGTTGTCGTTCTTTTTGTGTTGCCTTTATGATACTTTGTACATTTTTAATATGATCTTGTACAATTAACATATCAAATTCATCTACCACGATCATTTTGACGTTATGCATTTTTAATTTTTTCATCTTGATCAGTTCTAGTAAACGCCCTGTGGTTCCCACTACAATCTGTGGATGCTTTTTTATTTTTTCAAGCTGGAGCTTTATATTAGCTCCACCTATAAAAGAGGCACTAGTGATTTCACTTCCTTGCGCCCACCTTTGAATTTCTTCATAAATCTGCATAACCAATTCTCTAGATGGTGCGATGATTATAGCCTGAGTTACCTTTTTCTCTAAATCAATCCTTTCTAACAAGGGTAAAAGATAAGTTATCGTTTTCCCGGTTCCTGTAGGAGATTCAGAGATTACATCCTTTCCTTCTAAAATCAATGGGACTGCCTTCTCTTGAATCATCGTTGGCTTTTGAAAACCTTTATGTTTCCAAGCTTCCTGTAAAAACGGTTGCAACCTTTGTAACACAGACCAATCGCCTATTCCTTTTGTGTTATTTTCCATTCGATAATTCCCTTTCTATTCGAAGTATTCACTTCACAGTATTTACAAATTATAATCGATTCATTGAAAAAAAGACAGAAATGTTGTCCAAAGAAACAACTTCTGCCTTTTTTTCATAATAAAGAAAGATTGAGTGTAGTCACTTTTGTAGGTGAAGTTTACTCTTTAACCCCTCCAGATGTTAATCCAGAGACAATTTGTTTCTGGAAGAAGAGAACCATGATCAATGTTGGGATGGTTACAATGGTCGTAGCTGCCGCAACCTCCCCCCAAAGAATTTCAAACTGGGTTCGTAAAAAGGAAATGGCCAATGGTACCGTGTGATATTCTTGGTTAGAGTTAAGCGTAATCGTTAATAAAAACTCATTCCAGGCTGCGATAAATACTATAATAGCTGTTGTAAACACACCGGGTGCTGCTAATGGAAAAACGATTCGCAATAACGTTTTTAATGGCCCTGCCCCATCAATTTTTGCTGATTCCTCTAAGGCAAGAGGAATATGGTTAAAATGTGTAACTAAAATCCAAACTGCCATTGGCAAGGTAATCGTTGAGTAGGGCAAAACCACAGCATAAGTGTTAGTCAAACCTAATTTTAGGAATAAATTATAGACTGGGCCAACGACGATCATCTGTGGAAACATCGACACAGCTAATATCAACCCTAACAACAAATTTTTACCTTTAAATTCAAAACGTGAGATCGCATAGGCAGCTAATGTTGCCACAGCAACGATATAGATTGTTGTTGTGGTAGCAACGATAAAGCTATTTTTAATTGCGGTCAATATGCCCTTTTCAAACAGGATCGTGATATAGTTTTGCAGTGTTGGGTCTTTTGCAATCACACGAAAAGCACCGTCACCAAAGATCTCACCTGATGTTTTAAAGGAGGTGATAAAGATCCAGAAAAATGGGAATACCATTGCAAACAAATAGAAAGCAACAAAAGTGGAAACTATAATCATCATTTTACTCTTTGGTCTGCTCATCTTTATTCCCTCCTTTAGTTTTTCTCCATTAAATTTGTACCCAACACTTTTACATAAATCGTTGCAATAATCGCCACAATCACAAACATAACCATCACAATTACTGAACCATAGCCAAAGTTGGTCTGGGCAAACATGACTTTATATCCATAGATCGAGAGTGTTTCCGTTCCTCCGCCAGGTCCTCCACCTGTTAAAACATAGATTAAATCAAACACACGGAAGGCATCTAATGTACGAAACAGTAAAGCTACCAATATGGATGGCTTCAAAAGTGGAAGCGTAATGCGGAAAAAGGTCTGAATTTTATTCGCTCCATCAATGGAAGAAGCTTCATACAAAGATAATGGAATATTTTGTAGCCCTGCTAATAATAGTAAAGCCATATAAGGGGTCGTTTTCCATACATCTGCCAAAATAGTGGAGAACATTGCCCCGGAAATACTAAGCAGTAGTTCCCTAGAGTCGTCAACTAGTCCAATATTCTGGAAAAAATTCGCAACAATACCGCTACTACCATCATAAAGGTATCCCCACATTAAGGCGGCAACAGCAGTTGGAATCGCCCAGGGAATTAAAGACGTTGTTCGTATCAGTCCTTGGCCTGATATGGCTTTATTCATAATCAATGCCAAGAGAAGGCCTAAAATGAATTCAAAAAAGACAGAAATGATTGTAAAAATGATCGTATTGATAAGAGCTGTACCCATACGTTTATCTGATAAGATCTCTTTGTACCCTTTTAAACCAATAAAATTAGAAGGAATGATACTATTTTTTAAATCCTGCATGATTAAGGTTAGATTTTCGCCATTTGGTAATTGATATTTTTGAGTTAGGTCAGAAACGGTTGCGTTAATCTCATCATACAAAGATAAAATTTTCTCCTTTTCTGTCCCGTTAATCTTTTGTACCCCTTTTTTCCCTATAAATTCATTTTCAACTGTTTCTATTCTCTGAATCAATTGATCTACTTTATTTTGATCACTAACATCCGTAATAGAAGGCCGATCTTCTTCAAGAAAGAGCTTTACATACATTTGCGATTCTTGAAACATATCAAAGTTAAATCGTTCGCTTATATATAAACCTGATTTTTGTTGATCGTTTAGTTTATAGTCAAAAAAGGTATAAACAAATGATTGTAAGATTGGCCATAAAGAAAAAACAGCAATCAGTATGATTACAGGTAATGTAAATAAATACCCCTGTATTCCATTCTTTTTCATCAGGGTCACTCCCATTCCTTGTGCATTAGATATTGGAACATTCATTCTATAAGTATAAAGGAAATGGTTCCTTAAGCAGGGAAAGGCCCTAATCGGATTAGAGCCTTTCCTACATTATGGTTATTTTTATTGATTATTGATTGATTGCATCTTGGATCGTCTTTACAATAGCATCTAGATCTTTGCCAGAACTTAGGTATTTATTTGCCTCTACTTGAATCGTATCTGAAACCTTAGAGTATTCAGGAGATACAGGACGAGCAATGGTGGTTGCTAATGCTTTTTTAAACCCTTCAAAGCCTAACATTTCATTTGCTGAAATAACTTCTTGATCCTCTAGTAAAGCATTATATCCAGGTAAATATCCACCTTTTGTAGACATGATTTTCTGCCCTTCAGGACCAGCAGCAAACTTAATAAATTCCCATGCTCCGTCAACATTTTTAGAGTTCTTATTAATGCCTAAAAGCCAGCCACCAACAGAACCTCCATTTGGAAGTGGTGCAATCCCTACATCTTTCACATCGACTGTAACACCACTTTCTTTACCTTTAATACGACCAAATTGATATGGCCAGTTACGAGCAAACACTGCATTACCTTGTTCAAAGTTCGTATGTGTTTCACCCTCGGTATAGTTTAAAATATCTTTAGCGGCCCAAGGAGCATTTGTAAATGAGTACATTAACTCTAATCCGCCCTTAATATCTTGGAACGATTTTGTAAACTCTGTCACGTTAACTGTTAAGCCTTCATATTGTTTTGATTGATAAACAAAACCATATTTTGTATTCTTTTGACCAGTATATTTTTCTGCCATTTTACCTAAATCTTCATAAGTATAACTTCCACTTTCTAATTTTGCGGCATCTTCTTGACTCACAATATCTTTACGGAAATAAAGTAATCCTAAGTCTGGGAAGAATGGCAATGTGTATTGTTTTCCCTTATAGTTACCTGAAGCCATAGACCCAGCATTAAAATCTTCTTTCTTGAAGCCGCTATCTTTCATATTGACATCGATCGGTTGCAAATAACCTCCGCCAGCAAATTCACCAGCCCAAACTACATCCATAGAAAGAACGTCGTATTCACTAGAACCACTAGATAATGAGGTTAGCAATTGGTCATGCATTTGCGCAGAATCATTCGTCATTTGTACCCATTCTACTTTATACTTATCTTGACTGTTGTTAAATTGATCAATGAGTGCTTGAGTAGCTGGAGTGTTATCATTTTGAGCAGCAAATTTTAGAACCACCTTTTCAGTAGTACCACTTGTTTCATTTGTTTGCTTTGTATCAGTTGCTCCCTCTTTGTTTTCAGTACTTGAATTACAGCCAACCAAAAACAAACTAAAAATTAATGTAACCGCTATCATAATAGACAGCCATTTTTTCATGAAATAAACCCCCTTCATTATCCTCTTATTTGTATTTACACTTGAATTTTATAAAAAATAACAATAAGATTATATTAAAATATTAAGAAATTTATCAAAATTTTAATATAAGTGGTGACAATCATGATGACCTCAATCAACAAATCGATCATTAACCAATACTTGATGACTAGAATAAAAAATCAACAAGAATTCTTTCTCCATCCACCTTATCTATTAGAACAGCAGCTATTAAACGCTATACAAGAAGGTAATTATACGAAGGCATATGGCGTACTAAATAAAATCAATTCACTAGAAAGGGCTAAATTAGCTCATCACCCTATTCGTTCTTTAAAAAATTCTCTTATCTGCTCCTGTACCCTTTTTACAAGGGCGATTATTCAAGGCGGAGTTCATCCAGAAACTGCATTTAACCTAAGCGATGTGTATATCTTAGAATTAGAAAGAGCAGATGATCCTAAGAGGCTGACTGAACTGGAGTATGAAATGGTGGCCCACTTTATTAACACCCTAAAAGAAGAGAAAAAAAATACATATAACCAAACAATCAATCGCGTCTTATCTTATATCCACGATAATATATTACAAGAGCTATCTCTTCACGAAATAGCTCTACAATTTAATCTAACTCCTAATTATTTATCTCAGTTATTTAAAAAGGAAGTTGGTACTTCCCTTATCGAATTTATTAACCAAAAAAAAATTGAGGAATCAAAATATTTCCTACTCTACACTGATAGCTCTATTTCTGATATTGCTTTGTTATTCCACTTTTGTAATCAAAGCTATTACTCTTCTCTCTTTAAAAAATATACTGGATTAACCCCTAAGAAATTCAGAAATATGAACAGCAACATAAGATAAACTGAGGAACAAATCAATCGAAGGAAGTGATGATCTTGAACAAAAAATCGAATTTGATAGAAAGACGACGTGGTCCAGATTTTTCGAATTCTTCATCTTGATGTACGCCAGGATTGGGATCAATCACTGATGAAAATCGTTTTTTATCTAAGTTTCGCTCAACTTGCCATTTCTATCTTTTCACTTGGAGTAAACGCAAAGCGACATCGGCGAAAAAGTGACCGATATAGTAAATCACTCATTACTATCATCATTTTAACCATTCTCATTCTACTTTTTACATTTAAAAATATGTAACCTTCTCATTCATGTTGGTTTCCTAGTATTTTTTGAACTTGCTTAAGTGTTGGTAAAGCAGTCATTGCTCCTTTTATCGAAGCTGCTAACCCTCCTGAAACACTAGCAAAACGAGCCATTTTCTCTGCATCTTCTGCTGTTATTTTCATTAGTTCTCCTTCATATTCATTGAGCCAATATAATATGGCTGAGACAAAAGCATCACCAGCACCTGTGGTATCTACTGCATTCACCTTCATTGCTGGAACATGAATAATATTGTCATTTACAACAGTATAACTCCCTTTTTCGCCAAGCGTGATAAACACCAATGGAATTCTATATTTCTTTAGTTGCTGAATACCTGTGTTTATTTCATTCTCACCTGTGATAAATTCAAGTTCTTCCTCAGATATTTTTAACAGATCTACAGCAGGTAACATAGAGATAATCTCTTCCCTTGCCTGTTCTTTACTTTGCCATAACCCTAAGCGTAAATTCGGATCAAAAGAGACAATCAATCCTTTTTCCTTCGCTAGTTGTATAGCTTTTATGGTTGCGCTTTTTGCTGGTTCACGAGTTAAGGTAATAGACCCAAAATGGAAGATTTTTGATTTCTCAAATATCTCTTCGGAAATTTCACTGTCTTTTAAAAATAGGTCAGCACTAGGTTTAATATAAAATTCGAAGCTTCGCTCCCCATTTTCAGCTAACGTCACCAATACTAATCCAGTATGTGCTTCATCGGTTAAGTACATTGAAGAAACATCTACACCATAGTAATGTAAGGTTTCTTTTAAAAACTTACCCAATGCATCGTTTCCCACTTTACCTAAAAATACAGACTTTACTCCTAAACGGGATAAGCCTACAGCTACATTTGCTGGTGCTCCTCCAGGATTCTTTTGATAAGTTGTATTGGTTTGATCAACAGGAATAAAATCAATTAGCGCTTCACCTAAACTAATAACACCTTTTTTCAACAGAACTTTCTCCTTTTCATCTTTTCTACTTAATTGTTTACCAATCTAATCTATTTTCATGATTCATCTTCAATTTTACCATTACTTTTTGGATGAGGATAAAAAGGCCAATACTAATCAACACATCTCCAATGCTAAACACAACAGGATGTGGATATGGAGCCGGTACATAAAAAATATCCCCTAAAAAACGAAAAGAGGTGTTGGTTGTCATCGCAATATGCTTTCCATACGTTCCAGCTAATAAGGAAGGAATATGTTCAGGAATTAACTCCTGTGCCGCCCGCATATCTACTGGCATTCTCCCTCCATTTGCTAACATAACGACCATATTGAGAATGATACCCATAAAAACCCATTTCGATCCATGGAGATTCTTATTTTGATAAAGAAATAGTAATAATAGAATGTAGCTTATAATCATTGCTACGAACAAAAATTTTGGATATAAGAACATAATAGGTAACTGAATGAATAGTGCAAGGATGATCAACCCAGGCGAATGGATATCTAGGTCTAGAAAATTTAAGACCCTTCCACCGCGAAGCTTCGCGATCAACACTCCGATGATTAAACTATCAATTAGCATTCAATCTTCCTCTCCCCTTATCTCCTACTTACCCATCTTTCTTGCAATGTATCATTTCAAGTCAATTTTTGTCAATTCTTTAATTTCCAATATCATTTTATATTAAAAAACCTTTACATTTAAAAACGTATATTCTGTACAGGTTCTTTGACATAGCTAAAGAAGATATGTTTATCCAAGAGAAAAGTAATCTATCACCAGTAAATGTCCAGTCTTCTTAACTTCTTTTAAAAACACGTATGACTCTGTCAAGCATTCCGTGTATATGTGCAATGGCGACACCATAATTTGTGATCGGTATTTGTTGTTCCTCAGACCTTGCAATTCGATTCATAAGCTGTTTTCTGTTAAACATGCAGGCACCGCAGTGCACAATCAGTTTGTAAGGGGTTAGATCATCCGGAAAATCAACCCCAGTATTGATTGTAACGTCCAGTGTTCCGCCTGTTTTTTGCGCAAGCCATGCCGGCAATTTTTCTCTTCCTATGTCTCCTTTTAACGCATGGTGGGTGCAAGCTTCCGCAATTAACACCTTATCTCCCGATTGCAAACGGTCAATGGCCTTGGCTCCCTGCACAAACACATCTAAATCCCCTTTGTACCTGGCCATAAGTATGGAAAAAGAAGTTAAAGGAACCTGGTCAGGCAGGATTTTATTCACTTTGTCAAATACCTGAGAATCGGTAATGACCAAATCGGGATCATGCTTTAAAGCCGTTAAAATATCCTCCAATTCACCGTCCGTTACTGTGAGCGCTAACGCGTGCTGATCAAGAATTTCTCGAATTATTTGAACCTGCGGGAGGATCAGCCTTCCTTTCGGAGCCTGTATATCCTGCGGCGCCACAAGTACGACAATATCCTTGGATTTGACAATGTCCCCCAGCAAGGTTGGTCTTTCAAAGTCAGCAGGTGCATGGTTTTGAATGGCTTCTTTTAACTTACCGATATTGGTGCGTTGCTTGGCGCTGACTTTAATAAAAGGAATGTCAAATTGTGTTTTAAAAACTTCAAGCTCCGCATCCGCTTCATCGATCTTGTTAATCACTCCAATTACCGGTATCTTACGAGCGTGAAGTTCCCTATACCATTCTTTTTCAAGAGACAAGCTTTCGTCATCCGCTGTAAAAACCAATAGTGCCAGATCACTTTTTTCCATGACTTCTCTTGTTTTTTTGACTCTCAATTCACCAATTTCGCCATGGTCGTCGAGTCCGGCTGTATCGATTATCACGACCGGTCCGACCGGAAGCAGCTCCATTGCTTTGTAAACCGGATCTGTTGTTGTGCCTGCCATGTCGGAAACCAACGCAATTTGCTGCCCAGTCAATGCATTAATAAGACTTGATTTTCCCACATTCCTTTTACCAAAAATGGCGATATGCATCCGATTGGCTTGAGGCGTGTCTATCATCCTTTTCCCCTCCTACAGCTTGCATCGGCAAGCTGGCATTCGTTAAAATCTTAAATCTCTCTCTCCCGCTTCAATCCGTTTCATTTTTTGTATAGTGGCAATTTTTGTTGATACTTTCGGGATGTCTTCGAGACTCTGTTTGATCACTTGTTCTCCAATTTTGTTTGCTTCCTCATCGCCGTAATCGAGAAGATATTCCTTAAATGTCAAAATAGCATTAGGCTCACATATAGTATGAATCTGACCGGATTTGGCCAGCCGCATAAACCGATCTCCGGTTCTTCCCTCGCGGTAGCAGGCGGTACAATAACTTGGCAAATACCCTCCTTTACACAAGCTTTTAATAATCTCCAGTGGAGAACGATGATCTCCTACTTCGAATTGCGGCTTTTCATCATGCTGCTTCATCCTGTATTCTTCCATATAGCCACCTATCCCTGTACAAGAACCTGCGCTGATTTGTGAAATTCCCAGTTCTAAAACCTCGTCCCGGAACTCCGGTTCTTCTCTGGTTGATAAAATCATCCCTGCATACGGGACGGAGAGCCTTAAAACAGCCACAATTTTTTTAAAATCTGCATTAGACACAAGATTCGGATAGTGATTCAAATCAACATTTTCCGCTGCCCTGAGTCTTGGAACGGATACAGTGTGAGGACCGACTCCGAATACTTCTTCAAGGTGTTCTGCGTGCATGAGCATGGCGATCGTTTCATATTTATAATCATGTAAACCGTATAAAACACCAATTCCCACATCATCAATGCCGGCTTTCATAGCACGGTCCATGGCTGTCGTATGCCATTCATAATCATGCTTCGGGCCTTTGGGATGGATTTTTTCATAGGTTGGTTTGTGATAGGTTTCCTGAAATAGGATATACGTTCCAATATTTGCTTCCGCCAACTTTCTGTAATTTTCTTCTGTAGTGGCCGCAATATTTACATTCACCCGCCTGATACTTCCATTGTCAAATTTGAGAGAATAAATGGTCTGGATACTTTCCAACACATAATCGATCGGACAATTTACCGGATCTTCCCCCGCCTCCAGCGCCAACCTTTTATGCCCCAATGATTCAAGGACTTCCACCTCTCGCATAAGCTCTTCCATCGTCAGCTTTCTTCGCCTGAAATTTGTATTGGAATGTTTATACCCGCAATATTCGCAGTTATTCACACAGTAATTGCTTAAATATAAAGGGGCAAAGAGAACAATCCTTTTGCCGTATATCTTTTCTTTGATCTCTTTTGCTGATTTGTATAGTTCCGTGAGAATTTTCGGATCATCCACATGCAAAAGAACAGCTGCTTCCCTGTGAGTTAACCCTTTGCATGCTTTTGCCTTGGCCAAAATAGACATAATGTAGTCACTGTTCTGTATCATTTTTTTCCCGAATTTAATCGATTCCAGAATCTCCCCATCTTGAATAAAATCTTCGGCTGTATACTCCCTCATGGCATAGTCCTCCTCATTCTTTTTCTGTAAGAGCCCGCGGTTGAAGTTTATTGATTGCCAATTTGACATTCACTCCTCGAATCTTGCCGAGTCGTCCAGTCATCGCACTGATCGCATCTGCCTGCCCCACGATGATTCCCACTAAATCATGAAGTACGCTGTTCACTTAATTTGCGTTAGGTTGTGAACTCTTTAACCCATTTCCTTTCGTTCAGAAAGTTCCTTGCAATTAAGATCGTTTTTAAAATTTATTCCGTTTCAAATAATGGGTGTGCAAATATTCATGACTTACATGCCCGTTTGTTTCCACTAAGAACTCTTCATAGATTTTCTGTATATACGGATTTTGGTGCGACTTTCTGAGGGGCAGATCTCTATCTTCCTCGTAAATGGCTTTGGCCCTTTCCGCTTTTAAGTTGATCTTTTCCATTGTTTGAGGATCAACAATTGGCTGACCGCCTCCGGTTACGCATCCTCCAGGACATGCCATCACTTCGATAAACTGGTAGCTTTTTTCTCCGCGCTTGACCATATCGAAAATTTTTCTGGCATTTCCGAGCCCGCTAGCCACCGCGGTATGAATTGTTTTCCCATT
Source organism: Tepidibacillus sp. HK-1 (assembly GCF_001748485.2). Lineage (NCBI taxonomy): Bacteria > Bacillati > Bacillota > Bacilli > Caryophanales > Bacillaceae > Tepidibacillus > Tepidibacillus sp. HK-1. The sequence continues at coordinate 30,159 of NZ_BDGM02000012.1, forward strand.
GGGCAGCTCGATTGTTGCTTCTTTTATCCCTTCAATTCCTCTTACGGCAGTATACTCGACGGTATCCAATTCCTTGCCCGCGACCAGTTCAAAAACAGTTCGTAACGCCGCTTCGGCCACCCCTCCGGTCGCTCCGAATATAACTCCGGCTCCTGTTCCTTCCCCAAAAGGATTATCGAAGCTTTCATCTGGAAGATTGACAAAATCAATTCCCCCTTCTTTTATCATCTGAGCCAATTCCCTTGTTGTTAAAACATAATCAACGTCCTGCAACCCGTTAAAGGAAAGTTCCTCTCTTTGCCCTTCAAATTTTTTGGCAACACATGGCATAATGGAAACGACAACAATTTTTTGCGGGTCGATGCCCATTTTCGATGCAAAATAGCTTTTGATTAAAGCACCCTCCATTTGATGAGGCGATTTGCAGGTCGACAAATTGTCAAGCATATCCGGATAGAATTGCTCGACAAACTTAACCCATCCCGGGCAGCAGGAAGTCATCAGAGGAAGATTTTCGCCCGTTCCCAATCGTTTCAGTAATTCTGTCCCTTCCTCCATGATGGTAAGGTCTGCTGCGAAATCCGTGTCAAACACCTTATCAAATCCTAACTTTCTTAACGCAGCGACCATTTTCCCCGTTACCCTGGTTCCTATGGGAAGACCGAATTCCTCGCCCAGAGCAACTCGAACTGCGGGGGCAGTCTGGGCAACCACAAATTTTCCAGGATCTGCTATGGCCTTCCAAACATCCTCGATATTCTCTTTTTCATACAAGGCTCCGACCGGGCATGTCATGATACATTGTCCGCAGTTTACGCAAATTGCATCTGCGAGTGGTTTTTGATACGCAGGAGCTATCGTGGTGTGAAACCCTCTATTCGCAAATCCAATGGCATGAACCGTTTGCACATTCCCACAAACGGTTACACACCTTCCACACAGGATGCATTTTTCAGCATCTCTGACAACCGAAAGGGATGAAACATCAATACCTGATTTTGACCTTTCCCCTTCAAATCTGATATTTCTGAGATTGAAACCATTGGCAATACTTTGCAATTCGCAGTTTTCACTTCGCAGACAAGTTGGGCATTCTCGTTTATGATCGGACAGAAGGAGTTCGATAACGGTTTTTCTGGCCTCTCTGACCTTCGGTGTATTAGTTTGTATCTTCATCCCTTCTTCTGCTACCAAAGTACAGGAAGCCATGAGTCTTGGACCTACCTCAACAAGACAAATCCTGCAGCTTGAAGCTTCATGTATGCCTTTTAAATGACAAAGAGTAGGTATCTCGATGCCAGCCTTTCTTGCTACTTCAAGTACGGTGGTACCTTTGTCAACTTCCATTTCTATACCGTCTATCGCAATCTTCACCTTTTCCAACATACTCACCTCTTATCTTCTGGATATAGCCATGAACTTGCAATTTTCATAGCAAAGTCCGCATTTAATGCAAACATTCACATCGATGGTATGGGGTTCCTTAACCTTTCCGCTGATAGCACTAACGGGGCATTTTTTCGCACACAGACTGCATCCTTTACATTTCTCTGGATCAATAAAATACTGCAAAAGCGACTTGCAGACTCCGGAAGGACATTTCTTATCCACAACATGTGCAAGGTATTCATCCCGGAAATATTTCAATGTGGAAAGAACCGGATTTGGCGCGGTTTGTCCGAGGCCACACATTGATGCTGCTTTGATCTGTACAGAGAGGGTTTCAAGCATATCCAGATCTTCCAATGTCCCTTTCCCCTCTGTGATTCTTTCAAGGATTTCAAGCAATCTTTTTGTGCCAATTCGGCAAGGGGTACATTTGCCGCAGGATTCGTCCCTTGTAAAATCAAGATAGAAACGGGCAACATCAACCATACAGTTGTCTTCATCCATGACGATCATACCACCGGATCCCATCATGGAACCCAGCGACGTCAATGTGTCATAATCTATCGGAGAATCAAGATGTTCAGCTGTTATACATCCACCTGACGGCCCGCCTGTTTGAACCGCTTTAAACTTTTTGCCGTTCGGGATGCCTCCTCCAATTTCATAAATCACTTCTCTAAGCTTGATCCCCATGGGAACTTCCACAAGCCCTGTATTGGCAATCTTTCCGCCAAGTGCAAATACTTTTGTCCCTTTACTCTTTTCTGTTCCGATGCTTGCAAACCATTCCGCACCCTTGACTATAATCTGTGGTATACTGGCAAAAGTTTCGACATTGTTGATTACCGTCGGTTTTTCCCAAAGGCCGCTCACTGCTGGAAATGGCGGTTTCGGATTCGGCGTTCCCCGTTTGCCTTCTATAGAATTCATAAGCGCCGTTTCTTCTCCGCAAACAAAGGCACCTGCTCCAAGCCTGACATCTATATCAAATTGAAAGCCTGTCCCCAAAATGTTCTGTCCCAACAGGCCATATTCTCTGGCCTGATGGATGGCAATAAGCAATCTTTGCACTGCAATCGGATATTCCGCCCGTACATAAATATATCCTTGATTTGCCCCAATCGCATATCCTCCTATCGCCATGGCTTCAAGCACAGAATGGGGATCGCCTTCCAGTATGGATCGATCCATAAATGCGCCGGGATCACCTTCATCCGCGTTACAAATGATATACTTTTGCTCATTTTGTTGCCTGGAAGCAAATTCCCACTTGACACCCGTTGGAAATCCTCCGCCTCCCCGACCTCTTAAACCTGATTTTTTTATGATATCTATAACTTCCTGCGGTGTAATTGACAGCAAGACTTTCGCCAGTGCTTTGTACCCATCCAAAGCAATATACTCATCAATGTTTTCCGGATCTATCACACCGCAATTTCGCAGTGCAATTCTGTATTGCTTGTTAAAAAAATCCACATGGGTTAATGATTTAATCTGATCATTTTTTATAGATTTCTGATAGATGAGTCTTCTTAAAACTCTGCCTTTTACCAGATGCTCTTTCACAAGATCCGGGACATCCTCAATTTTTACCCTGCTGTAGAAGGCTCCTTCGGGATATACGATCATAACGGGTCCCAGTGCACACAATCCAAAGCATCCGGTTCTGACAATTTCTATATCATTTTCAATCCCCAGGTTTTTTACTTCTTGTTCCATCGCTTTCAGTATCTTCATCGAATCTGACGACGTACAGCCTGTGCCGCCGCATATGAGAACCGTCCTTTGCCGGACTGCTGCACGATCCGGCGAGATCCCGTCTTTTCTACGCTTTACCCTGTCAATCGTTATATTTTTTATCTCTTTAAGATCCTTTAACGTCTTCATAAAACAACCTCCAATTATCTGTATTCTTCAAGGATTTTCGAAATATCATTGGAAGTTACTCTCCCGTAAACCTTTTCTCCGATCATCATAACCGGGGCTAGTCCGCAGGCTCCCAGACATCTGGTGGCATCCAAGGTAAACTTCCCATCCTCTGTTGTCTTTTGGACTTGAACATTCAACTCTTTGCTCAACCGATCCAAAAGTTCCTGTGCGCCTTTAATGTAGCAAGCTGTTCCAAGACATACCCTGATGACGTACTCCCCCTTTGGCTCTAATGAAAAGAAAGAATAAAAGGAAGCCACACCGTAAATTTCTGTCATAGGCACATCCAGTTCTTCGGATACAACCTGCAGCACGTTTTCCGGCAGATATCCGTAAAGGTTCTGCACTTTATGCAAAACCGGAATGAGCGCCCCTTTCATATCTTTGAAATTTCGAATCGATTCTTTGACTTTTTCCAGTCGTTCGTCAGTTCGTTTGCCTTCGCAGCAGCACGCATGTTCCATAAGCAATTTCTTCCTTTCCTTTATAATTTATTCATCAAAATGGAGATCCGATTTTCTCCCTATTCATTTCACGATGAAAATACCGTTCTATTAAGTGAAAATATTCACAAGATAAACAAGAAAAAACTCACCCGCAACTTAAATAATAACTATTAATTGCTGCTTCATGCTGTAATTATAACATTTATTTAGTGAAATGTTTCACATAATTTGTGACAGTATTTTGAATCTTGGCAGTTTTTTATATCATCCGCTTACCGAATTGCCCGCAAACTGTCTCCTCTTCCCATATCTACTTGAAATCCGACAGATTGAATTCTCATTTCAATACAATGACGGCATTGGGTAGACTCATCTCCCGTACAAATTTTGTTTTCATACAGTTCATACTTCGTTCTTACCGCTTTGGGAGAAAGGTTCGGCATTACCACATTTGCCCCTACTTTCAAGGCCAATTCCCTGCCTTGCGGATGCAGTGTTCCCATGGCCGTTGTTGCAGGCAGCAAACAATCGGGTACAAGCAGGCGAGCAAACGCCACCATGACCAGCGTGTCTTCCACCGTACCGCCTTCCGCATCCTTTAGAGGGGTCTCACTATGCGGAATAAATGGGCCGATTCCAATCATATCCGGCTGCAGTTTTTTTAAAAAGAGCAAATCTTCCGCCAAATCTTCCGCCGTTTGCTCAGGCAATCCAACCATAAATCCGGCTCCAACCTGATACCCGATTCTTTTCAATGTGAGCAGGCAATTGATTCTGTTTTCAAAACTCATCGTGGGATGCAATTGTTCATACAGATGTTTGGAAGCTGTTTCATGTCTTAATAGAAACCTGTCAGCACCCGCCTCAAAAAGCTTTTGATACACAGCATCGTTTCTTTCCCCTATTGAAAGAGTTATGGCTGTATTCGGAAACATCTCTTTGATTTTTCTAATGATATCGATCAATATTTCCTCAGAGTACCAAGCATCCTCCCCACTTTGCAAGACAAATGTTCGATAGCCCAGTTGGTACCCCTCTTTGCAGCAGTCCAGAATTTCCTCAGGTGTCAAGCGGTATCGGTCCACTTTCCTGTTAGAAACCCGAATACCGCAATAAAGACAATCCTGTCTGCATATATTGGAAAACTCGATGAGCCCCCGCATGAAGACTTTATGTCCGTAATATTTAACCCGGGTTCGATGGGCATAGTGAAATAGAGCCTCTTTATGCCCATCATCCAAATTCCTAAGTACATGGATAATCTCTTCTTTTGACAAATCATTTCGTTCATATAATTTGTCCAACAACGCTAATATCGTAATCCCTCCCTTTAACGAATAGAAAAAACAACTATTTATCATGATTTCTTCAATTTTACCATTACTTTTTGGATGAGGATAAAAAGGCCAATACTAATCAACACAGCTCCAATGCTAAACACAGGCTGAATGAATGTCTAGGTCTAGAAAATTTAAGACCCTTCCACCGCGAAGCTTCGCGATCAACACTCCGATGATTAAACTATCAATTAGCATTCAATCTTCCTCTCCCCTTATCTCCTACTTATCCATCTTTTTTGCAATGTATCATTTCAAGTCAATTTTTGTCAATTCGTTATTTCAATAGAAAATTAAAGTTATTTTTTTAAAATACTTTACATTCAGGAACAAACGTTCTATACTTGGTGTGAAGTAAAATTTTCTGTGGACCAAACTAGATGATCATGTTATACTTAGTAATAAATGATATTGATCTAGTTAGTTGGAGAAAAGGTGGTGTTGTCAATGGAAATTAACACCAAAAAATTTAAAGAGTTATTACATAAAAGAAGCATTCCTAATTTCTATCACCTTTCAGACAAATTAAATATACCCTATGATAGACTATCAACAATTATAAATGAAGGAATGATTCAAGAAGACAATGATCTAGAAATGCTATGCAAGTACTTTAATTTAACAAAAGAAGATATTCTTATCAAAAAAGAGAAAAAACAATCAATTACATATTCCACAAAGAAATCATTCATTGATGTTTCCAATATTAAACCTTTTAAACAATATAAAGTGTTAGAATTATTTGCTGGTGCTGGTGGATTAGCCCTAGGCTTGGAAAAGGCGGGATTTGATAGTGTCGGTTTGATCGAATATGATAAATATGCTTGTAGTACTTTAAGGAAAAATCGGCCATATTGGAATGTAATTGAAGGAGATATTGATCAGATTGTAAAAAATGGGATACATAACTATAATGTGGGTGAAATTGATCTTTTATCAGGCGGCTTTCCGTGTCAAGCATTTAGCTACGCTGGCAAAAAATTAGGATTAAACGATACTAGAGGTACCCTATTCTACTATTTTGCTGAACTATTGAATGAATTAAAACCGAAAGTTTTTGTTGCTGAAAATGTTCGTGGTTTAATTAGTCATGATCAAGGGAAAACACTTGAAGTGATGTTAGATGTGTTTAAAGAGGTCGGTTATACTGTTGAATATGAATTGCTTAATGCTGTTCATTATAATGTGGCCCAAAAAAGGGAAAGGATCTTTATTATTGGGGTGAGAAATGACTTAGATATTGAGATCAATTTCCCAAAACCTCTTAACTATATTCTTACATTAAAGGATATATTAAAAGACGTCCCTCCATCGCCAGGGATAAAATATCCTGAAAGTAAAAAGAAAATACTAGAAATGGTGCCACCAGGTGGTTGCTGGAGGGATTTACCTGAGAATATTGCAAAAGAATACATGGGTAAAAGTTATTTCTTAGGGGGTGGGAAAACTGGTATGGCTAGACGACTTTCATGGGACGAGCCTAGTTTAACCTTAACCTGTTCACCTGCACAGAAACAAACTGAACGTTGCCACCCTGTAGAAACTAGACCATTTACAGTTAGAGAATATGCTAGAATACAAAGTTTTCCCGATGATTGGCAATTTGAAGGCTCTTTAGGACAACAATATAAACAAATTGGAAATGCAGTACCTGTTCAATTAGCAAAACATGTAGGTTTGGCATTAGTTAATATGCTTAATCAAATTGAGATACAAAATAACATGATTTATCCTGTTAAATATAAAGAACATCAATCATTTAAACCAACAAATGAACAAATTGAAAAAAAGGCAGCGCAATTAGAACTTATACTCGTTTAAGACGATAGGGGTTCCCATTAAACATCGGGAGCCCCTTTTCTTGACTTCATTTGTATCCCCATTTTTCTCTAATCTGTTCAGCTAATTGATCAATCACCTGATCAAGTAAGTCACTTCCATCCACTTCAATTGCAACTTCACCTATTGCGTTAATTAACTCCATATAAAAATCTTCTCTTCCCGTTAAGCGATGCCAAAATTCGCGACCAACGATAACCGGATATTGTTCATTAATTCGTTTATAATGTGTACTTAATTCTTCAACATTACCATAAAGAACACCTACAACAAGATCATCTAACCCAATTGACAATCGATTCGTTCGAGCTAAATTTCTAACACCATTAAAATGGTTGATTATAGTTTGAACATCATCTTTATTTATCGTATTAGGTCCAGCTTTTAGTTGACAATATTTCCTCCTGCTATCTATCTGATCGACGAATTCAATATCAAGTCCTTGAATTGCAGAGGCATAGCCACTTAGTGTATTACTAATAAAATACTGGAATTGAGTCCCAAAGGAAGTATTTATTGATGTTCCTAGAACCCTAGGGTAGATTAATGATTTTGCAACACTTTTGGCATCATTATTTCCTGTTAAGTAATTCGCATTATATAGTAATAAAAACGGGTTAACGTTAAATTCTGATAAATCATTTAATTTTCTAGTATTTTCTATATGACGACTAGCAATAATCTCTCTAAAAAATTTTTTAGCGCCATTCAATATGTCTAATCGTTCTTGTTCTGTCATTCCTTTCACCCTCTACAATTGGTTTAACTTTGATCACACCAATCTAATCATAAATGATTGTTGTATCCTTTAATTATTTTTTCAATTGGATAATCGAGATATCCGCTACCATTGGTTACAAATGAACATAGATGATTCCATACTTCAAACACTTTATCAAATTCCCATACATTGCAATAGAATTCTTATTAAGCTAACCACAATTTACTAATTTTTAATGAAATTATACCATTATTTTTGCAAAAATATTGTTTTTATGTAGTTATTTGAATTAATTTCATAATTGATTCTTTTTAACAATTCACTCTTTACAAATGAAGATTTTACGCATATAATATTAACAGTACTATTACTCTTATTACAGTTAATACATATGTTTCACTGAAAAACAATCGATGGATCGGGAAAGGAGGGCTTCAATGTTTGAATTAGATGTTCGTAGTCGTAGACCAATTTATGAACAGTTGGTAGACAAAATTAAAGAATCGATTATTAGCCAAATCCTAAAACCAGATGAAAAATTGCCATCTGTTCGCATGTTGTCAAAGGAATTAACCATCAATCCAAACACGATTCAAAAGGCGTATAGTGAATTAGAACGGCAAGGCTATATCTATTCTATTCCAGGAAAGGGAAATTTCGTGGCGCCAATTGATTTAATGCCCAATCAGCAAAAGCTAAAAGAAATAAAGCTGCAACTGACCCATTTACTTGCTGAAGCCATTTATCTTGGTTTAACCAAAAAAGAATTGAATGAATGGTTTGACGAAGCCAAACGAAAGACGGAGGGGGGACAGATCGATGATCAAAGTTCAACAAGTCAGTAAAACATTTGACAAAGAAGTAGCCATTCATCAGCTTCAACTATCTGTAAAAAAAGGTTCGATCTATGGTTTATTAGGCTCAAATGGAGCTGGGAAAACCACTTTACTAAAAATACTTGCAGGAATTTACCGACCAGATCAAGGGACGATTCAAATTGATGGAGAACCCATTTATGAAAATGTCCCTCTTAAAGAGCGCGTGGTTTTTATTCCTGATTCCCTATACTTTTTGCCACAATCAACGATTCAACAAATGACGAAATATTACCAAAGCTTTTATCCTAACTGGAATCAAGAACGTTTTGAACGATTAAAACAGGTTTTTCAAATCGATCCAAAACGTAAAATTCACCGTTTATCCAAAGGAATGCAGCGTCAAGTTGCCTTTTGGCTCGCACTATCTAGCATGCCCGATATCTTGATCTTAGATGAACCGATCGATGGGTTAGACCCTGTTATGCGACAAAAAATTAAAAATTTACTCTTTCAGGATGTAGCTGAACGGGAAATGACCGTCATCATCTCTTCTCATAATTTAAGAGAAATTGAGGATATTTGCGATCATGTTGGGATCATGCATAAAGGAAAGCTTATTATTGAAAAAGAACTTGACGACCTAAAAGCAGATACGCTAAAGATCCAAATCGCCTATGCCAAACCAGAAGATGAGGAACAATTAATGGCTGATCTTAAGGTGCTTTATCAAGAAAAACGAGGAAGCATTTCCCTTTATATTGTGAAAGGATATGAAGAGGAAATCTTTCAAAAGATTGAATCCATCAAACCGTTGGTCTTCGATCTTTTGCCACTTACTTTAGAAGAAATCTTTATCTATGAAATGGGGGATATCGGCTATGAAATCGAAAATGTCCTTCTTTAAAATAGGAATCATCAAACAGGATTTTAGACAGCACGGTTGGATTGGAATCATCTATTTAATTGGCCTACTATTCGCCTTGCCTTTACAACTGATGATGCTTGCTTCTAATCAATATATTACTCAATACCGATATATAGATAACGTTTATTTTTACAATTTTGGATTCCAAGCGATCCTGTTGTTCATCCTACCTGTACTTACAGGGGTCTTTCTCTTTCGCTATATACAAACGAAAGAATCGGCCGATATGATACATAGTTTACCGATTAGAAGAGAAAGTCTTTACTTTAACCATTTAGTTAGCGGCTTTTTCATGTTGCTTCCAGCTGTTTGGATTACAGGAATCACGACATGGTTTCTTTCTTATTTTGTTCCTTTCTCTGAACAATTTAAGACAAGTGATTTTTTTCAATGGTTGGGAATCATGACACTATTTACGATTTTCTTTTTTATCTTTTCATCATTCGTTGGCATTATGACCGGTATGTCTGTAGCACAAGGGATCTTAACCTATATTTTTCTATTCCTTCCTACCGGAATTATGGGATTGATCAATTATCATTTAAGCTTATATTTATACGGTTTTCCTGAAAACTATATGACCTCGGTAAAAATAGAAGATTGGTCTCCCATTATTCGAATCATATCAAGCGAAAATCGTCCTTTTTCCTTCGGAGAAACCGTGATCTATCTTGTACTAATTCTTATTTTTGCTGTTAGTGGTTATTTGCTATATAAGTATCGCCACCTTGAAACGGCAACACAAGCTATTTCCTTTAAGTTATTACGACCCATTTTTAAATACGGTGTTACTTTTTCCGTTATGTTAATGGTTGGAATGTATTTTGCCTCTACCCAAAATCGTGATCAAAGATGGACAATTTTTGGGTATATCATCGGCTCCATCATTGGCTTTTTCGTAGCAGAAATAGTTTTACAAAAAACCTGGAGAGTATTTGTTAAAAGAACGTTTGTCGAACTCCTTATTTACTCGATTGCTGCAACGATTCTTTTCACTGGTATTCAAATGGATGTGACTCGTTATGAAATCAGACTACCGAGCCCAGAAGAAATCGAGGGTGTTTATTTTGGCAATGCTGGTTTTGAGTTAAGAGATAAGTTGCAGCGAAATGAGGATATTTTTTATCAAGATCCATTATTTGTCGAACAAGTGCGTTCCCTTCACCAAGAGATTCTGACTAAAAAACCAGAAAACTTACGTGGCAAACCTAATATCAACTATACGGTTAGCCGACAAATGGTTTTTGCCTATCAATTAAAGAATGGGGAGCTAATGGTTCGTGAATATACCATTCCGGTCGAATCAATCAAAGAAGCATTAAAACCAGTCTTAGAGTCTCCCCACTATAAAAAAGAGCACTATCTCCTCAATCAGTTAGACCAACCGATTGATAAAGTCAGGTTTATGTCTAGTTTTACAGGCAGGAATTTAACTATTACAAATCCTGATGAAATTAATGAACTAAAAGAAATTTTAAAACAAGAAATATTAAACATGAAATATGAAGATATGATAGATACGCGGAGTTCTTGGGCAACGATCAATTTCTCTTTTAGCAATCCTAAGATTGTATTAACACATACAGGTATCCAATATGATAATAAATTTTTCTCTTTCGAATGGAATAAATCCTTTGTGCAATTGGAAAAATGGTTGGACGAGAAGGGCTATCTCTCAAAGGCACGCATACAGTCTGATGATCTTCAATACTTAGAAATTGCAAAAGCCAATGAAACCCTAGAGGAAGGCGAAGAGAGCATCAATTATCCCGAGGAGATTTTCCTGAAAAACCCGAAAAACCTCCAATTTATTCGAGTTGAAGACAAACAATCAATACAAGAAGCGCTTATCCAATATAGCAGTTATGGAAAAGCTGCCTACTATGTCAAATTTAAAACGATAAAAGGAGAAGAGTTTTATGGATTGTTTACGAAGGACAATGTGCCTAAATTTGTAGCACAGTTGTTTTAAAGCGAATAGAAAACCGGTTAAAAGCCACTCATTCTTTACGGACGAGTGGCTTTTTATGATCAAATATTCAAATCTCTTTTCCTAAAAAATATACAATCTCCACTTTTTCCTTATTGCCTAATGAAAGATTTTCTATTTTTTTGGTGAGATCTAAATCCATAATCTCCGCTAATTCCTTGATTCTCTTGCTACAGTCTTTTTTGTAAAAACTTGCTGAATACTTCAAAGGTAAATAACCAACCACCATCACTCATGCTTTATACCATTATTTTGCAAATATTATTTGAAAACTCTACTGGATCCTTGATTGATAATCCTTCAATGAGAAGTGCTTGGTTGTACAATAGATTTGTATACAATTCAAACTTCTCTTTATCGTTTTCATAAGCTTTCTTTAAGGATTGGAATACTTGATGATTATGGTTGATTTCTAATATTTTCTCTGCTTTAATGTTTTGTTCACCTGGCATTTGACTTAATACTTTTTCCATTTCGATTGTAATTTCCCCATCGGTTGCAAAACATACAGGATGTGTTTTTAACCTTTTGGAAATTCGAACATCATTCACTTTATCTGCTAAGATTTTTTTCATTTGTTCGAAAAGATCTTTATTCTCCTTCTCTTCTTCTTCGGTTTTATTCTGGTTTTCCTCTGCTTCAATCCCTAGATCACCACTAGATACTGATTTAAATTCTTTCTCTTTATATGTCATCAACATTTTGATGGCAAACTCATCGATATCCTCGGTAAAATACAAAATTTCATATCCTTTTTCTGCCACTAACTCTATCTGAGGCAATTTTTCAATTTTTTCAACCGTTTCTCCTGAAGCATAATAAATATATTTTTGATCTTCAGGCATTCTGGATACATATTCATCTAAGGTAACCATCTTCTTCTCTTTAGATGAGTAGAACATCAATAAATCCTGCAATACATCTTTATGACTTCCAAAATCACTATAAACCCCATATTTTAACTGTCTGCCAAAGGATTTATAAAAGGTTTCATAGTTATCCCGATCATCCTTTAACAAACTTTGTAAGTGGCTTGTGATTTTATTCTTGATGTTTTTGGCAATTAACTTTAATTGTCTATCATGTTGTAAAATCTCTCTGGATATATTCAAAGATAAATCTTCCGAATCGACCATTCCTTTAATAAAGCTATAATAGTCAGGAAGTAAGTCTGAGCATTTGCTCATGATCAATACACCATTGGAATAGAGCTCTAATCCCTTTTCATATTCCTTTGTATAATAATCAAAAGGTATTTTTTCTGGGATAAATAAAATAGCATTATATCTTACCGCACCATCGGCACTAATATGGATATGTGTTAGAGGTTTGTCAAAACCGTAGTGTTTTTCCCTATAAAAATTCTCGTAATCTTCTGGAGTAAGTTCGTTTTTATTCTTTCTCCAAATTGGAACCATGCTATTGATAACCTGTTCTTCTTGGTAATCCTCGTATTCTTTCTCGCTACCTTCTTTAGGTTTTGTTTTTGTTACATCCATTTTTATTGGGTAGCGAATGAAGTCAGAGTATTTTTTGATGATCGCTTTTAATCGATATTCTTCTAGATACTCGTCATAGTTCTCATCTTCTGTATTCTCTTTGATTTTCAAAATAACCTCTGTACCCACTAAATCTTTTTCATATGGCTCAATCGTGTATCCATCTGTACCTGTGGATTCCCATTTATAAGCTTCATCGCTTCCTAAAGCCTTACTTATTACAGTGACGACATCAGCTACCATAAATGCAGAATAAAATCCAACTCCAAATTGACCAATAATATCATAACCGTCTTTCAATTCGTTTTCGTTTTTAAATGATAAAGACCCACTCTTGGCAATGGTTCCAAGGTTATTTTCAAGCTCTTCTTTTGTCATTCCAATTCCAGTATCTAAGATTTTCAATATTCTATTTTCCTTGTCAGTAATCACTTTTATGTAGTAATTATCTTTATCAAAATGTAAAGAATCGTCAGTTAACGCTTTATAATATATTTTGTCAATTGCATCACTGGCATTAGAAATTAACTCCCTTAAAAAGATCTCCTTATGAGAATAGATGGAGTTAATCATCATTTCTAATAGCCTTTTTGATTCTGCTTTAAATTGTTTTTTTGCCATTCACATTTCTCCTTTCAATCTAAAACTACTTAAACACATAATGTAGTCATTATGATTGTACAGGTATCTTTAATTACAGATCATCAACTTATTAGCACTCTTTTCGCTTGAGTGCTAATCACTATTTTAATAACACATACTGTCGTTTGAGTCAATATATTTAAGGATTTTTTTGTTTTTGAATAATACACAATTTTTTTGAGAAAATAATACTGTATTTTAACTTTCAGGAGGTAATCACAATGTCACTCATCCCATATGAACCATTTCGCCATCTTGAAAACGTAAGAAGGGAATTAGACCGTTTTTTCACCACAGATTTTCCAACCTTTTGGACAAGTTCCCAAGATTTTGGCACACCCAGAATTGATATTCATGAAACTGAAAATGAAATTGTAGCAACATGCGATATTCCAGGCTTAGAAAAGAAAGAAGATGTGAATATCGAAATTGACAATAACATGCTTCACATCAATGGAACGATTAACAGGGTTAACGAAATCAAGAAAGAAAATATGCATAGACAAGAACGTTTTGTTGGTCGTTTTCAACGTACTGTTACCTTACCTAGTCGTGTTTCTCAAGATGGTGTGAAAGCAACATACAAGAATGGTGTTCTAGAAATTCGTATGCCAAAATTACAAGCTGATAACAAAAAAAGAATTGATGTTGATTTCCATTAAATAATTTAGAGGCTACCTCATTTAAGTTGTTATTTAACGACCTTTTGAGATAGCCTCTCCATCATTGTTTGTCATCGCCACATTCTAATCCTCGTAATAAGATTTTGTTGCTTTAAAACCCCAGAACCATCTATTACAGACAGAACTAGGGTATATCTTATACATGTAATTTTCCTCTTATTCAATAATCTCAGTGTGAAAAAGGGCTTTTGCTTGATTTATAAAAACATCTCCTAATTTAGTAAAAGTAGCAACTCCACGTTTATGGATTACTGTTTTAAATTTATTTGAATTGGCTCCGGCTGTCGTTAAAAAAACACAAATGTCAGTTGCCACTCCAACTACATGAACTTTGTCAATCATTCTCTCTTTAAGTTTTTCAGATAAACCAGTATCAAAGAATGCATTGTAGTCTGCTTTTGGAATCATTAATAAGTTTGAATGCGATTCGTTCTTTTTAAACCAAGTCTTCAAATCACCATATAATTCGTGCCCCCAACTTCCTACTACATTATGTATAGGCCATAAATCAAAATGAGGGTCATTTTCATCGTGGGAATCCATAGCAATAACTACTGTTCCACCATTTGTTAAAAATTCCTCTGCTGTTTGCATAATATAAGGTACTATTTCTTGGGCTGGTTTACCCGCTGTTAAGTTTCCATTGTCGTGAACAAAATCATTTGACATATCAACAATTACTAAGGCTTCATTTGTCATTTTAAAATCTCCCATCGATTTAATTATTAAAATACATGCAATCTACCCTAAAATTGTTTGTATAGGTTTTCTTTTCTTGAAAATATTTATAATATTCAAGCTAAACCATTAATTTAAATTCTATTATTCTTTATTTTAATCTATTTGTTTATTTAAACAACTAATAATTTAGTTTTTAAGACCTAAATTTATCGTCTTTAGTTGACATTCTTCTACATAAATATACAATATAGGTAAGATTATAGTAATTTTAAATTTTTTTAATCTTATTATCTCAACTTTCGCATAGCGATATCTAATGTGAAACCTTAAGCCGTAATGCTTAAATAATTATCATATATAACTCTTGAAAAACCTAAATATAATGAAAAACACCTCATGATCATGCAACAAATACATTTTACAAAGGTTTAGAATGCTAACACTTGGATGGACAGATGGCCAAACCTTTATTCCTATAGAATCATCTTATGTCTAGATGGATAGTTTGGTCATACCACAATTGTCTTCTCTCGTTACATTTTACTCGCATGGCAACACCGTTGTAGTAAAGATTTAAGGACGCTTGGTGGAATCTTTTATGAATTTTGTAATGAAATAGGTGAATAAAATTAGGCAATAACACTACAACAATGATTTGAACCAATTGAAGATATTTCAAAAAATCAAATCGTAAAATAACTAAATCGATTAAAAATCAACTACAGCAACGCAGGTTTACCCAATTATATAAAGGCTTACCTGCCTATTTAAGCATGCGAAAGTTAAATTATTATTTAAGAGGAGATGAAAGTATGACCAAGGACACAAAAAATAAATCTATCGGTTGGTTGAAAGGTGTCCTATCTAATCAAAGCCAATCGGATCAAAGTAGTAAAGAAGAACTAGTTACAACTGCTATATTTGAAGAACAATCTAGTAATATGGAAGAGCCTGAGCAATCAGATATTCCTAGCAATAAGCAGTTATTTTTAAAAGATAATCAGGATAAAGTATCGCTAGATTTAATAGCTTCTGTGGAAAATATGCTAAGTGACCGGCAATTACTTCTTTATAAAAATAAAGCTCTTGAAGACCAATTATATAATGCGAATGAAACAATTAATCGTTTAAAGCATGACATTGCAAAGAAAGAGCAACTTTTACAGGACAAGAATCAAGAAATTAGCGTTTTAGAAAGCAATCTTACAAACAAACAAATGAGCTACGATCAACTTCTTGAAGATTATAAAGACTTTCAATATACTTCAAAACAAGAATTTGATAAAATTTCAAGTCAACTTGAAAAAGAGATTATTAAATATAACAAACTTAATGAAAAATCTACTTACACTGAATATCAAAATATGTTAAAAATCAAAGAACTTGAAGAGAAAATTAGTCATCTAGAAGTTGAAAATCAAAAGTACATAGAACAATACCAAAGAATTCTTGGTGAAAAGAATCAATTAATAGAGACCATTAATGATTTTACAGAGCGGATGTCATTCTCTTTTTCCCCAAAGAAAACTGCATCTACGACTCTATCGGAGTAAACAGGCACCTACAATCTAGTCACGACTAGAGAAAGGGGGTAACCATGTCAGTTTACCATGGAAAACTACTTGAATTATTATCAATCGATAGAAAATCTGATAAATCTTTTTTACGAGTAAGATTATCATTTGAACAAGAAGTTGAACTACTTTGGGAAATTGACCATGATACAGCTGAGAATTTGAAAGCAGTGACTGTATTTGGAGGGAATTATAAATATAGATTGGCCTTTTATGGCTTCTGGGATTCAATTAGAAAGCAAAACGTAAGTTATGTAACAAGAACCTATCGAGATCAAAGCGATAGGATCTATTTTCTATGCTCCGAAGAATATGTAAAAGGATTAAACTTTATTAAATGTATCCAACAAATAAATCAAGTTCACACTTTACCATTCTTATATCCAAATCTACCAATTAGTGAACTAGAACTAAAACGAGAAGAAGTAAATTCTAATAGATATAATCGAAAGTTTGCATGGATAGCTGTTACCATGCTCAGTATCATATCCACTATTCTATTCGGATATTCAGGTCATGCTAATATAAATAAGACTGGATTTGATGAAAAAACACCTAAAAAAGCAGAACTTGTGGTTAATGAAGTTGATTTGAATCAAAAAGATAAAGAGAAACCATCTGCTAGCGAACAAGCAGAAATTGATTCTTCTATTCAACCTAGCATTCCTTTTATAGAACTAAATAAGGTAATAAACTACAGTATTCCAGAAGGCTACGTTTCCCTTACCTTCGATGACGGTCCATCTAAATATACAAAGGAAATTATTGATGTATTAAAGAAGTATCAGGTTGGTGGTACATTCTTCTTTATTGGACTTAATGCGAAGAAATATCCTGACTATGTTAAATATGTTAACTCAAACGGTTACTCTATTGGTAATCATTCTTTGAACCATACAAATTTCACGAATCTCTCCTATGAAAAGCAAGAAATTAATCTAATAAAAGCAAATCAAATAATTGAAGAAATTATTCCAGATACTGTCGTTCTCTTTAGACCACCCTTCGGAGCTAAAAATGAATTAACCATAGATTTAATAAATAAAAACCATAAAAAGATGGTACTTTGGAATAAGGATACGGAAGATTGGAAAGACAATAATCCCGATGAAATTCTTAATTATATACATAACTCTAAAGCATCTGGGTCTATTATCCTTCTCCATGAATCTCAAGCTGTTATAGATGCTTTGCCAAAGATCATTGAATATTTGCAAGGGAAGGATTTAAAAATTGTGAGTTTGAGATAAAAAATATTTAAAATATACATAATAACTGTTCCATTCGGACTATTAAAAAAGTCCTAATTTTTTTATATTTTTAAAGGGAATTAACAAAATTCGTCGAATAATACCCTGTTATCATTTTTAAAAGGGGAGCTAAGTAGAAATTGAGGAGAAAAAAGAAGAAATCAAATTTATTAACTATTTTAATTTTATCTAATACTGATAAGCCTGTAATACGTTTGAAATTACCGAAAGTAAGTATCTATATAATGTTTTTATTTGTATTCATTGCTATAGTAATTCTATTTTATGTTTTTAATATAAATAATCAACTACAACAAGAGAATGTCTTGCTATCTAATAATCTTAATATTCAAACAAACAAAATAGATGAGTTACAAGAAAAAATAAAAACTATGGAAGACACTACAACTAAAGCCCAAATCAAAATAAATGAACTTGAAGAAATAGAATCCCAAATGAAAGAATACATGATGGAACTGTCTGATAATATAGACCCACGTGGGGGGATTAGTATACCGATTCCCGAGATAGAATTTGAAAATAGTCAAGAAGAACCTATAAATTCTGATTTACTTTCTATTAAATTAATTGAAAGGTATAAACAAGCCATTGCTGAGATGGAAAAAACAAACAACAAATTAAAGCAGCTTCCAACTGCTTGGCCAGCAAGTACTAATACCATTACATCAAGATTCGGTATACGTAAAGACCCATTTACTAATGTATCTTCTTTCCATACTGGAATTGATCTTGCCGGGCCTACGGGAAATCCTGTTTATGCTGGCGCAGACGGTAAAGTAATTTTAGCCGAATATTATGGCGGATACGGCAAAACAATTATTATTCGTCATTCAAATACGTATAAAACACTTTACGGCCATCTTTCAGAAATAAAGGTTAAACAAGGAGACTCAGTAAAAAAGGGAGAAATTATAGGTTTAATTGGAAATACTGGACGAAGTAGTGGCCCACACCTCCATTATGAAGTGTTTAAAAATGGAAAACCTATTGATCCATATCCTTATATGAATTTTTTAAAACATAACGAAGAAAAACTTTAACATTCTCCCAGGAAAGGAAGCTGTATATGTTTAAAGTAAAAAATGATAAAGCCTTTGAGATCAACACTATTATTGGTTCAGAAACTATCATTGAAGGAAAGATAAAACTTGAAGGAAGTATACGTATTGATGGGAAAATCTATGGGGAAGTTGATAGTACTGGTGACATTTTCATCGGAAAAGAAGGCTATGTTGAACCATCTATTAAAGGAAAAAACATAATCATTGCTGGTGAAGTAAAAGGGAACTTATATACTTCTGAAAAAGTACATATTCAACCAAGTGGTAAGTTAACTGGAAGCGCAACAACAGAAGGAATTATCATCGATGATGGAGGAATATTTAACGGAGAAAGCATTATGGTTCAAAGCGACACTCAACCCTTAGCGAATAAAAAGAAAGCTGCTATAAAAACTAATAATGAGGTGGTAAATGAATGAGAAGTTGAAAGCCTTTTCTGGAATAAAAAAGATTTTACAATCAAAAATTCATAAAAACAAAACAAAAAAAATTAATTCGATCACAAATAAATTATTGTTTTCGAGAAAATAATACGCCATCTTGAAAACGTAAGAAGGGAATTAGACCGTTTGTTTCACCAAATATTTTCCAACATTTTAGACAGATTCCCAAGATTTTGGCACACCAAGAATTGATGTTGATTTCCATTAAATAATTTTAAGGCTACCTCATATGAGTCGTTATTTAACGACGTTTTGAGATAGCCTCTCTTTTTTCAATTGTTTGATTTATAGTTTCACGACATGCTGAAAGTAATTTCTTCCCCTACCTAAGAAGCGGATTGGGTTAAATTGGCAATAATGCAACGGATTCCCTCGCTTCAAGAAATTCAATCATTTCATTCCACGACTTCGGCTTGTTTGATAAGACGGAATAATAACGTTTCAAAAACTTCACGACAAGAGCCGTTTGCAATTTATCCATGTTATCATCTGTTGGAAGAAAACAAAGGTCAAGCCCTGTTACGGCTTCTCCATCATTGTTCCAGGATGGGTGGACATAAGCGAAATCGAGGCGCTTATATCCAAGGTGAGACAATACCTCCCTACGAACATAGGGATCCATGGTTTTAACCCCGCCAAATTCATAATGCTCGATTCGATAGGGATCATAAATTTCGGCAAACATACCATATAATTGCTTTCCATTTGCCGCAGCCAAGGAGTTCAAATCCTCCAACCTCTTTTGAACTAAAAATCGGCCAATACTAAGTCCTGCTTGGCCAATAATCGTAAAATCTGTCATCGCCACATTATAATCCTCGTAATAGCGATATTCCGTTGCACCGACTACATTCCCTTCGTGAACAGCAACAAACACACGAATTCCCGGATCTTCCAAAGGCTCCTTCCACAGATCGAATTCCAATACTTCTTCAGGAGGAAAAACATGTTGCATCAATTGATGCATTTTTTTAAACAAAGGATCTTCAATACTCGTAATTCTGCGATATTCCATTTCATCATTCTCCTTATTAAAATTTAGGTGTATAAAAAGGATTTTTCCATTCCATCAGTGCTGCATAATTAAAAGATTCTTCATCCTCTAAATAGTTAGCCACCACTTTAACAGGAGTGCGGCCGCATCGAAGCAGGAAGGTAATAACAGGATCCTTCAATTCTCCTTTTACGACAGCTTCGAGGTATTGTTCCGCCGTCATCTCATCAGCTTTTTTATGATAGCCAGGCATTCTACCTCCGCCTAGCAGACGTTCCAATCCCAATTGAACAACGACTTCATACATGGATAGCATCAGCCATTTCCCCAGCCCTAATTTACGATAAGCAGGGCGCACACCAATATCAACGACATAAAGCGTATTCCCGTTCGGATTATGGTTACGAATATATCCATTATCTGTGATCTCTTCCCATGTATGTTCCGGATGGTTAGGGTCAAAATCAACAATTAATCCTGTCATTGATCCCGCAATTTCACCATCAACCTCCACACATAAGGCACCCTCTGAAAAGAGCGTAACATGGTTTTTCAGTTGTTCCGTGTTCCACCATAAATCAGACGGGAATGGTGGTGGAAAACTTTCCTGCTGGATGCGGATTAATCCAGAAAAGTCCTTTTCTTCATAATTTCGGATGACCGCCGGAATAGGTTGATCTTGGTCAAAAACATAGATCTCTTTTCGATACATTCTTCTACCTCCTCTTAAAGCAACTAGCCTCTCCTTATTTCCAATCTGGATAGAGATCGATACGTCGATCACGCCAGGTGGTGACGGATCCGCTTTCACGAACTTGATATAACAATTCTAAATCCAGATCTGCGGTGACAATCATATCCTGATTGATTTCTCCTTCGACTAAGATGCCTCGAGGCGGGAACGGGATATCGTTAGGTGTAATAATCGCTGCTTGACCGTAATTCGCTCGCATAAAGTCAACTGTGGGAAGAGAACCCACTGTACCTGTGATGACAACATAGACTTGGTTTTCTACCACCCTCGCATGGCTGGTGTAACGGACACGATGGAATCCATGTTGATCATCAGTACAAGAAGGAACGAAAATTACATCAGCTCCCTTAGCCTTTGCCATTCGAACGATTTCTGGAAATTCGATATCATAACAAGTTAAAATGGCGATAGTTCCCTTGTCGGTCTCGAACACTTGTAGGCCATCGCCAGGAGACATGTTCCATTCCTTTACTTCTGTCGGAGTGATATGAAGCTTTGGCTGTTCGGCAACTCTTCCGTCTGGATAGAATAAATGAGCAACGTTATATAATCGGTCACCCTTACGGATCACATGGGTTCCCCCGATAATGTGCATCTTTGTTTGCTTCGCAAAAGATGAAAATAAATCCTGGTACTGCTCGGTGAAATCGGGTAATTCATTGATGGTTAAGGCTTTTCCTTGATTGTTACCGATAGACATCAATTGAGTTGTAAAAAACTCGGGGAATAAAACAAACTCAGCGCCGAATTCCTCAGCTGTTTTAATATAATGCTCAGATTGCTTAGCGAAATCTTCAAACGAATGTATGGTATGAAGGTGATATTGTACTGCTGACACTCTTATTTTCATTAGTTCCTTCCTCCTATGGTTTAGAGTCAAATAATTCGGAGAGTGCAAAAGGTCATAGTTCATTTTATATTATAAAAAGCCTGGAATGTTTATCAGTCCTCACTGTTTAATTGCCATTAATGTAGATCAGGTTGCATCGTGAAAAACCAGTGAAAAAATGTCAATAATCATTCATATTTAATTCAGATAAGGCTTCATTCTTCCGCAAGATATCCAAAAAAACCTCCATGGCTTTTGTATGAAATTGTGTGGCTTGCGTGATTAACGAAAATTTGCGGGAAACGGGAAGTCCATTTATTTTTAACATCTTTAAAGTACCCAGTGAGATTTCTTTTCGAACAGCCCAGTGTGAAAGTAATGTGATACCTAAACCCTCTTTTACAGATTCTTTAATAATTTGAGTACTGCCAAATTCCATGATGTTATGCGGATGAAGCTGGAATTTGGCAAACATTTTTTCGGTTGCCTCGCGTGTCCCTGAACCCTCTTCTCGGACAATCCATGTTTCTTTACTTAATTCCGATATTTGTATTTCCTTTCGATTCGCAAATCGATGGTTGGCTGAGATAATGATAAACATGAGATCCTCTGCAATTGGTTCAATATGTAGCTTCTCATGTTTAAAGTTCCCTTCTACAATTCCAATATCCAATTGATGACTGGCGACCAGTTCCGCGATTTCTTTTGTATTGCCAATGGTAATGGTTGGCTTGATCAATGGATATTGCTCGCGCAAGTGTGCAATAATGTGGGGAAGTACATATTCACCATATGTAGAACTTGCCCCTATTGGTAAATTCCCACTAGCAGTATGCATTAAATCATCCACCAGACACTGCATTCGAGTATAGAGTCCCAATATTTCTTTTGCGTGATGGTACACAATTTCTCCTGCTTTATTTAATCGTACATATTTATTGTTTCGTTCCAAAAGTTTCGTCCCAACCATTCGTTCAAATGTTTGAATGTATTGACTGACTGCTGGTTGGGTCATGTGCAATTCTTCTGCCGCACGTGTGAAATTCTCCTTTTCTGCTACGGTAACAAAAACAAGTAACGATTGATCCAATATGACTTCCCCCCCCACCGATTTTAAAAATACTCAATATTTATTATACCATTTTACTTATTATTATCATCATAATGATTTATTTTCCTTATCTCAAGATGCACATTATCATGGAACTGTAAAGAATAATGGAGGTGATGGAATGGCTCAAGTAAAAAACAGCGTGCCATTAACAGTTGGGGCCAGAATATCAAAGGTAGATCTAAACAAGTTAAATTTATGGATGGGCGGAATTGCTTTTACGTTTGTCATTGCTTTTATGGGTTATGGGCTAGCAAAGGTACCAGGGTTTGATCATGTTGGTCAACTCGCATCTGCGATCATCATTGCTGTTGTGTATCGTCAAATTTTTGGATATCCAGAACCTATACGTCCTGGGATCCAATTTTCAGCAAAAAAATTATTACGGCTTGCCATTATCTTGTTTGGTTTAAAGCTAAATATCGACATTGTTATTCATCAGGGACTTGGTTTGCTTGTACGTGATGTCGGAACGATTGTTTTCTCCATTTTCCTGACGGTTTTATTAGCGAAATGGTTGAAAGCCGATTCGTCCTTATCCCTTCTTCTTGGAATCGGTACAGGGGTTTGCGGTGCAGCTGCCATTGCTGCAGTATCCCCTATTCTAAAAGCTAAAGATGAAGATACAGCGATTGGAGCCGGGATTATCGCCTTAGTAGGTACTGTATTTGCCATCGCATACACCATTTTAAGACCTTTCATCGACTTAACGGGCATTCAATACGGTATCTGGTCGGGTGTAAGCTTACACGAGATTGCGCATGTTGCATTAGCGGCGGCTCCTGCTGGTCAAGACGCATTGGCAATTGGCTTATTGGCAAAATTGGGGCGGGTCTTCCTACTTGTTCCACTCAGTTTTATCTTGATGTATTGGATGAAACGTAAAGGGAAAGAACAATCAGACACAAAAATCGAGTTCCCTTGGTTCTTGATTGGATTTATCGTAATGAGTTTCTTCGGCAGCTATGTTCTTGGCAAACATCTATACGTTCCGAAGACTGTGATGAACGATGTAGCGGATTTTACAACATTTGTTTTAACCATGGCAATGGTGGGACTCGGGGTAAATGTAAGCCTTAAAGATCTCCGAACGAAAGCATTGCGACCGCTTATTGCTATGTCGATTACGTCGGTCGTTCTATCCTTCTTAACGTTTGTTGCCATGTAATTGGTTTTTATACAACGAATGAGAGGGTGGTTATAAATGAAAAGAATTTTATTTGCAACTGATGGTTCGGAATACTCTGAACATGCGGCACGGATGACAGGGGAATTTTTAGACGCTTGGCCTGAAGCAACTGCTATTGTTTTATACGTCACTGCCAAAGAAAATTATGCTTATGACTTAGTGCCTGATGTAGTCGATCGCTATGAAGAACACCTTGCGCAACAAATTCAAACCGATGTTATGGAACGCTTATTTGACAAATGGCAAAATCGTGTTCAATTCTTGCATCTTACGGGGCATCCGAGCATTACAATCTGTGAGGTTGCCAAAAAAAAGCAGGCAGATTTAATTGTTGTAGGAAGTCATGGGAGAGGCATGGTTGATCGTGCCTTATTAGGCAGTGTTTCACAAGGTGTTTTGCACCGTTCACATATTCCTGTCCTTGTTGTAAGGAAATAAAATGTAAAAGGGAGATGTTATTTATGAAACGCCCAAAAATTACAATTGTCGGTGCTGGGAATGTTGGAGCTACACTTGCACACTTAACTTTATTAAAAAAATTAGGTGATGTTGTACTTATTGATATTGCGGAAGGTATTCCTCAAGGGAAGGCACTTGATATGCAAGAATCGGCTCCTGTTGAATCTTTGAGCGCAAATATACTTGGCACGAATGACTACCAAAATACAAAGGATTCGGATATGATTGTGATCACTGCAGGAATCGCAAGAAAACCTGGAATGAGCCGTGATGATTTACTTGAAACTAACATCAAAGTGGTTCGGCAAGTCGTGCAACAATCCGCACCATTGTCGCCAAACGCATTTCTGATTTTAGTCACCAATCCATCGGATGTCATGGCACAAGTTGCACTTCAAGAAAGTGGTTTTGCCCCTGAAAAAGTAATCGGACTTGGAGGCGTTCTGGATTCTGCTCGTTTTAGAACCTTTATTGCTCAAGAACTTGGAGTGTCCTATCGAGATGTGACCGCATTTGTACTCGGTGGTCATGGCGATGATATGGTTCCGCTAGCTCGCTACTCCTATGCAGGCGGAATTCCTATTGAGACGTTACTTACCAAAGAGAAGATAGACAGCCTAGTTGAGCGGACGCGTTTTGGTGGCGGAGAAATCGTGAACCTATTGAAAACAGGAAGTGCCTATTATGCTCCTGGTTCATCGATCGTATCTATGATGGAAGCCATTTTACTTGATGAAAAACGAATTATGCCTGTTTCCGCATTTGTAAATGGCAAATACGGAGTAGATGGTTTGTTTCTAGGAGTCCCTGTAGTGCTTGGCGCAAAAGGCGTTGAACAAGTGCTTGAGATTCAATTAACGGAAGAAGAACATAAAGGGCTCATGAAATCGGCAGAAGGGGTTAAACGATTACTTAAACAAATGTAACATAATTGATACAAAGAGACTAGTTGCCTGACCATGGTTAGGAACTAGTCTTTTTGTATTGGAATATTGTAATAAGCAAAAAGCCGTACATTTTGTACGACAAATTTAATAAGCCTTCATATACCTGGCCTCTATTTCCGATATCTATAACCAGTATTATAAGTTCCTTATCATTCTTAGTAAAAATGACTCTGATATCTCCAATTCTAAGTCTATAATATTCATTACCTTTTAACTTCTTTACGTCACCCTTAGGTAATCCATAAATGGCAAATAAAATTCTCTTTCTTTGTAGTATCCTGTTTATTAATAAACTTCAATGCATTTTTGTTTATGACAATTTTATAGTTCTGATTCATTAATACCTAACTCCTTCAGAACTTCTTCCATACTGACAAATTCAAATTTTTCTGGACTTTGTACTTACTTATGATACGGTTCACCTCTATTGATCTTAAACGCTCTATACACTTGCTCAAGCAAAATCACCCTCATCAATTGGTGGGGGAATGTCATTTTGGAAAAGGATAATAACATATTCGCTCGGTCATACACTTCTTTGGACAAACCTAAGGAACCGCCGATCACAAAAACAATATGGCTTTTGCCATAGGTCATGAGCTGGTCTATTTCTTTTGCTAGCTGTTCGGAGTTTAGCATTTTGCCTTCAATGGCTAAGGCCACTACATAATCATCTTGCTTTATATTAGCAAGAATCCGTTCTCCTTCTTTTTGTTTTACCTGTTCCATTTCTGCTTCACTTAAGTTTTCTGGCGCTTTCTCATCGGCTAATTCGATGATTTGAACCTTGGTATATGCGGATAATCGTTTTTTATACTCTTCAATCCCTTGGATCAAATATTTTTCCTTTAACTTGCCAATACCGATAACCGTAATTTGCATACTCCAACATACCTCCAATCTTCCAACATTATATCCAAGCTAGTTCCGTAAGATAAACTTACATGTCAGAAAATATCCATAAAAAAACGCAAAGTCTGTCATTAGACTTTGCTGTTTTACTTTATCTCGTTTGTTCTTGAGCAGATTTACCTTCGATTCTGATCAGGGACTTCTGTTAAGGTTAATTCTATCGATTGTAGGTTGCCATCTCGATAGAAGCTAACCTTCATTTTGTCCCCTACTTTTTTCTGTTTATATAAAAACTTACGTAAATCACTAGAGCTATTAATCGGCTGGTCATCTAATTTCACGATCACATCTAATCGTTTTAATCCAGCTAAGTAAGCAGGACCAAATCGGCTTACATCATATATCACTATTCCATCATTTACAGATTCAGGTAATTTCAATACATTTACTCGGTCTGCTTGTGACACAGAGTGAAGATCAATTTGGGTAATTCCCATATATGGACGTTTCACTTTTCCGTATTGAATCAATTGGTCAATGATAGGTTTGGCCTCGCTGATTGGAATCGCAAAGCCTAACCCTTCTACACCACTTTCAGCGATTTTGGCACTATTGATGCCAATCACATCTCCATTGATATTTAAGAGTGCTCCACCACTGTTTCCAGGGTTAATCGCAGCATCTGTTTGAATAACGTCTGTTTCCCAATCGGGTTGTCCATCTCCATCTAAATCTTTATCAATGGTACGGTTTGGTGAGCTAACGACCCCAACTGTTACAGATTGAGAGAATTTAAGACCTAGTGGGTTACCGATTGCAATCGCTGGTTCTCCTGCTTTTAAGTTTGTTGAATCGCCAAAGGTTGCAACCGCATCTGCATATTTTTCATCAATAGAAATGACAGCCAAGTCTGTTAATTCATCTGCTCCCAAGACTTTTGCAGGAACTCTTTTCCCATCTGCAAGGGCAACCTCTACATTATTGGCCCCTTCAATCACATGGTTATTCGTGACGATATAAGCCTTCCCACTACGTTTATCAAAAACAACACCTGACCCAACCCCTGCTTCCACACTTTTTGTTATATTTGTCCAGAAGTTAGTTTGTTTTTGAATATTTACAACGCCAACTACAGCTGGCTTTACTTTCTCCGTTGCATCAACAATGGCAGAATTGACATCAACTTGAATTTGTTTGCCACTGGTTACATTGGTTGGCGTTTGATTATTGATTGTTTGTGATGGAGGATTTACTCCTCCCTTAGGTGTCAAATCAATAATTCCTGAATTCACAAAAGTAGGCATCAACATCAGTACGATAAGTCCACCGATAATTGCAGAAACAAAAGCCGTTAATAAATTCGATCTATCATTTTTTCTCCTTCTTTTTTGGCTATAAAAATCCTCATCATTAAAATCCATTTTTCTCACCATCCTTGATATTTTCCATTATTTCTATAGTACTATTTTTATACGAGATTGACCATCACATGTAGTCTATTTTCCTAGGAAGTAGGTAATAATGATCAATATATCTTAGAAAACGAAAATGAGGATAGGAGTGTTTCATTTGAATAAGACTTATTTTTTGCCAAAAGATGTCGATATAATAGCACAACTTGCTGATTTAAAAGAAATCGATTATAAAAATATGCTTGTTTTAACAGCCCTTATTGAATTGCTTATCGAAAAAGGTTTGATTTCTCGCCAAGAGGTTCTTCATAAAACACATCAATTAGAGACTGATTTAATCCTAGAAGATTTACTTTAATCCAACCTTTTCTTTTTTGGATATGATTTTCTCTAATGCAGTTGGTCCATTAAAATAGGTGTCCATCAATTGTACATCTTGTTCTGTAATTCCATAGTCTTCGAGAATATTCTTTACGGTTAATTTAGCTAATTCAGGTAAATTATTTTCTCTACTTAAATGGGCTAAATATACTTTTTGGGTATCTCCTGATATGATCTCAGATAATGCTTCACCTGATGCTTCGTTAGATAAATGCCCAACATCACTTAAAATTCTTTGTTTGATACTCCAAGGATAAGAAGACATTCTTAGCATTTCTACATCATGATTCGCTTCAAAAATCAATGCATCGGAGCCGGCAATTTTTTGTTTAATCTTTTGACTCACATAACCAAGGTCTGTAACGACACTTACTTGAAATTCATCTTGACGAAAAAGGTAACCAACTGGCTCCGCAGCATCATGGGAAATGGCGAAAGATTCAATTTGTAAATCAGCAAAATCTCTCACCGCTCCTGTTTCAAATATGTATTTGCTTTCCTCCTCTATTTTCCCAACATGGGTTGGTAAATGGGCAAATGTTTTTTCATTGGCATATAAGGGGATACTGTGCTTTCGTGCAAGCACACCAATTCCTTTAATATGATCATCATGTTCATGGGTAATCAAAATCCCATCAATTTTTTTGGGATCAACGCCTATTTTTCCTAACCCCTCTTCTATTTTTTTACCACTCAGTCCTGCATCAATCAGGAAATTGACGTTTTCAGTTCCAACATAAATTGAATTTCCAGTGCTGCCACTTGCTAAGACACTATATTTTATCAAAATAGACCCTCCGCTAATCTTTCTTTTTAATAAGTTAATGCTTTCTCAACTGCACCTGTCAATGCGTTTACAAAGATCATATCCCGTTTTCCTTCTATTTGATAACTAATTCTCCAGACCGGAGTCAGTACTTGGACAGAAGTTTGTTGAGTTTGTCCATGATATCCAAGTCTGATTTTTGTTATTATTGCTTCGCTTGGAAGCAATTGTTGATCCAAAAGGGTACGAAGTGCTGTATAGGAAGAAACAACTTGTCGATCTGACCCTTGATTCATAACTTCAAAATATCTTTGTGAATATTGAATTGTGCCATCTTGATTGATTTGAAACTCTAATTTTGCGTTGAAATAAGGAAAGCCATCTTTGATCTGATTATAGACAAGGTGGTTCCCCGTTGAAACGACTCCATCTAATTCATAGTGTTCAAAATTGGCGATTTTCTCTCTCGCTATCGATTCGATTACCTCGTTCTCTACAGGCATTTTCACTTTAGCTAATGTTTTTCCTTCTGATAACTGATTTTCTTTCACTTGAAGGAAATGCATTTCTAAAATTTCTTTAGGAATCGTCGCATTTAAAATAATCTTTCGTTGGCTTAATGCCTGCCTTAATTCATCCAGGCTACTTCCATCCCATTGAGATTCGTTAATACTTTGACTTTGCTTCATATAGATTTGATATCCTAGTAAAAGATTAAGAAACAAAAAGGTTAAAATAAAGATGGTTTTTGTTTTCCCCCAATCCATCATTACATCCCACCTTCATAAGCAGGTATTGTGATTTCGTCATTTTGGTTATATCGAACCCTCCAATGGGGAAAAAGTTCTAACACGTCATTCTTTTTTTCAACCTGATAACCTAATTCAATCGATGTAATTACTTTGGCATCGATCTTATGCTGTTCTAGTTTCTTTAATAATTCAGGGCCAGAACTGGTTTTAATATATTTCGTGTCCAAATCCTGATCTAAAAGTGTCATCGATTGTTCTACTTTACTCACGATTCCATCGACTAATTGGATATTGATTTCGCCAATGAGATACTTGTTAGTTAATAAAGGATACCCTCCTACATATTGCTGAAATGTGAAATAAGGTTGACTGGTGGCTTCAGCAAAGCCAAGATCATCAAGTTGATATTGACCCACCCAACCCCCATGTTGATTAACAAACCGAATAGAAGCAGCAAGATCATTATTCCAATCTAATTGTTTTCGATTATCTGTTACCGGCTGAAAATATGAAAATACCCGTTTATTCGGGAAAAATTGCATACTTCTACTTCCGTCTGTATAAAGAACACTTTCTTTATTAGCCAATTCATATACCTTTCTAACCATGCTTGGATCAATAAATAACAATTGAATATAATCCTCGATGGAAACAGGTGTAATAAATTTACGTACTTTTTTCATTTCCAGACCTTCATTAGGTAAATAAAAAATGGGTTTTGTATTGATGTTCCTTTCCTTATTAAACGCCCAATAATATGAATACCTTGGTTGGTTTACTCCACTAGCAATGTATTTGGAAAGCTTTTTACTAGAGATTGAAGTTTCTGCTTGATACACTTTATCTTTTTGATCTGAGATAAAATAGACAATCACCTTTTCATTTTGGTCTAACACTAACCATAAGCGATTGATTTGATCAAGATACATCGTAGTCGATATCTTATAAAGAGATGATAAGACAGAGTTAGGAAGTGAAAAAGGAAAAACAATCTCTATACCTTGCTCCACTTCTATCATTTTAGTCCAATCTATAGGCTCTGAAATTGAAGTAATTTCGTAAAAAGACCAATGATCAAAATCAGCTTCTAATTGTTTAAAATCTTCACTATCTGTATTGGAGAGTGAATGAGAATTTTCCCCAAGATGGTAGATAATTTGCTTTGGCCGAATCATTTGCTTTACATCTAATTCTTGGCCAAAGGTTAATCTAGGTACATATTCTGAAGGAGATTCTTTCTCATTATTAGGACTATAAAAGATCAGGAACCATGTTAGAAATAAACTATTGGCTACTAAAACAAATAATATCATTGATTTAATTCGCTCTTTCACTTCCTGACCTCCTTTACTTCGAGACTGGAATCGTAACAATAACTCTTGTTCCTTTGTCTACTTCACTTTCAATCATAATATCTCCATCATGTGCTTTAACGATCTCTTTAGCAATGGCTAAACCAAGGCCTGTTCCACCCATTTCTCTTGATCTTGCCTTGTCAACCCGATAAAAACGTTCAAAGAGTCTAGATAGATGTTTTTTTGAGATACCAATTCCCGTATCTACTACCTCAATGATTAAATCATGATGTTTTAATCTTGCTGATACAATGATTTCTCCGCCTTCTTTGGTATATTTAAGGGCATTAGATATTAAATTATCCAATACTTGATCAATGTGATCACGATCTAATTCAACTGTTGGCAAATACTCAGGGAGATGGGAAGACAAATCGATTGATCTTTGTTTAGATTGAAATGAAAAACGATCAATGACATCTTCAATCATCTCCTTAACAGAAACCAATGTTTTGTTAGGCTTTGTTTGTTGATCATCTAAGTGAGAAAGATGTAATAAATCACTAACTAAACGAATCATCCGATCTGTTTCATGGCTAGCTACTTTGATAAATCGATGTGAGAGTTCAATGTCTTCAACAGCTCCATCTTCTAAAGCCTCAAGATAACTTTTTATTGTTGTTAAAGGGGTTCTTAGCTCATGAGAAACATTTGCCACGAAGTCCTTACGTATCTGTTCCAATTTTTGTTCCTTTGTAACGTCCTGTAGTACGATAATCATGCCAATTTCCCCACGGTTAATCCGATGAATCTTGTTAAATGTCATTTTTAATGCCTTATGTTCGTTTTCAACCTCATAATCTACAATCATACTTTCTTCCTCTTTTGCAGGGGGGAAAGAATGTAGAGAAAATAGTTGATTGATCTGTTTTTCGATAACTTCACTTTCAGAAAACCCAATAATCTCCAATGCTCTTTGGTTAACAACGATGATCCTTCCATGAGCATTTGTAGCGATAACCCCATCACTCATATGGCTTAGAATCGAGGCGAACTTCTCTTTTTCCTCTTCATTTTGGTCGATAGCTTCTTTTAATCTAATCGCCATCTTATTAAAGGTATCTGCTAAACGGCCAATTTCGTCATCCCCATATATCTTAACTCTTTGATTAAAATCCCCTTTTGTTAGTGAAACCGCTTGAGTAGTAATATCTTTAATTGGCTTTGTAATCGTTCTAGATAAAATAAAACCTAGCCATGCTGTAAATAATAAGGCAATAAGTGTTGCTGTCATTAAAATATTACTAATCCGATAAATCGTATCATATACTCCCTCAATCGAGGCTTTCATGAATACAGCACCAAGTACATTATTACCCTGCTTTATAGGCAGAGCTAAATATTTGGTACGATGTCCTGTCTTGGCATCAATCCGAATCGCTTCATCTCTTGTACCTAATAATGCCCGATTCACTTCTGTTTGATAAATTTTTTGCCCGATAATGCTTGGACTAACCTTCT
Source organism: Tepidibacillus sp. HK-1 (assembly GCF_001748485.2). Classification (NCBI taxonomy): domain Bacteria; kingdom Bacillati; phylum Bacillota; class Bacilli; order Caryophanales; family Bacillaceae; genus Tepidibacillus; species Tepidibacillus sp. HK-1. Next base: position 62,669 of record NZ_BDGM02000012.1, read on the forward strand.
CCGTAGAACTTAAAATTACACCATTACTATCAATAATCGAGACATCAACGCCATTTAACGCAAATAAATTATCTACTAAATAGTCAATATCTGCTCTTTTCTCTGCCTCTGTTTTCCCATCCTCTGTTAAATATCTTTCAAGGTTTACTGCTAATAAATTTCCCTGTGTTGCAAAAGTTTCATTAAAATTATCTAAATAATAACTCTCTAAAGATCGAATAAAATAGATTCCTATAATTTGCATCGATATTAGAATAAGTAAGAGATAAATCACAACCAATTTCCATTGAATACTTTGAAAAAACTTCCAACCTTTCAAAGGAAACTACTCCTTTTCGGATGGATAACGTAATACATAACCCAATCCCCTTCTCGTAATAATATAGGCTGGTCGGCCAGGGTCATCTTCAATCTTTTCCCGTAATCTTCTAATCGTTACATCTACAGTACGGACATCCCCAAAATAGTCGTAACCCCATACAGCCTGTAATAAATGCTCTCTGGTTAAAGTTTGTCCAACATGTTTTGCTAAATAATATAGAAGTTCAAATTCCCGGTGGGTTAATTCTATAATCATTTCTATTTTCTTTACGATATAAGTAGATGGATAAATAGTAATTTCCCCAATTTGTATTTGTTGAGCTTGATGATTGGCTTGGTCTAAAGAATAGACTCTTCTTAAATTTGCTTTCACCCGTGCAATTAACTCTCTATTAGAAAAAGGTTTTGTTACATAATCATCTGCACCCATTTCTAAACCAAGCACTTTATCTACTTCTGTATCCTTTGCTGTTAGCATAATGATTGGTTTATCTGTAAGAGTTCTTGCTTCCTTGCAAACCTCTAATCCATCTTTGCCAGGTAACATGATATCTAATAAAATAATATCTGGATGATGATCCCTTACCTTTTGAATTGCCTCAAAACCATCAAAAGCGGTAAGGACCTCATAACCTTCCTTTTCAAAACTAAATTTTAAAATATCTGAGATTGGCCGTTCATCTTCAACAATTAAAATTCGATACTTCACCCCGTATCCCCCTTGTCTCTAACCTTATCTATTTAAGTTTATCACAAGGTATATCAATCTGAATACATAGAAAACCACAACAAAAAAACCATAAATGTGACACCCTTCTATGAGACACCCTTCTATGAATAAAGATTAAGGAGAGAAGGGCAATTCTGGAAGAAATTTATACTTTCTTCAGCATAAAAAAAAAGTAGGTTTGTCCTTGATTGAACATAACCTACCTTAGTTTACAGGATTATCTTCTTACATAATTTAATGGGTTTCTATTGCTGCCATTGACCAATACTTCAAAATGTAAATGGGTTCCTGTAGAACGTCCCGTATTTCCCATTACACCGATCTGCTGGCCTTTTGCTACTTTATCTCCACTAGAGACCATGATCTGGCTTAAATGGCCGTATAGGGTTTTCATACCATTTCCATGATCAATGATAATAGCTTTACCGTAAGCACCATTCCAACCAGCAAAAACGACTTTTCCACTATCTGCTGCTTTGATCGTACGATTACTTACTCCAGATATATCGATTCCTTCATGAGTCCTACCCCATCTTGAACCATACTTACTGGTAATAATTCCTCCTACTGTTGGCCATAATAATGTACCAGAACCACGTGAAGGAACAATTTTAGTACCCTTCTTCACAATTTTATCTTTTGCTTCAGAAATAACCGTTTCTTTTAGAATTGTTTTTTGCGTGGTTACTCCATTTTCCTTCAATATCGAGTATTCCACACTTTTCTTACCATCGGAACCTTGTTGTACCACTTTTGTTTGGTTTGAGTACATCGATGAATCCTTTTGATAAACCACTTTGTAAGGAATTCTTTCTTGATTGATCACTGTTTCTTTTGTTTGAACAGTAACAAGCGGAGTTTTGGCTGTAACAATCACTTCGTCACCAATATTGATGAATTCACCTTTAATATTAGGATTCAATTGATATATCTGTTTCGTCGTGATGCCAAATTGTTGGGCAATTCCAGAAAGTGTATCTCCTTGTTTCACAATATATTTTTTCTGTTCTAAGGTCCCTTGTTTTAACAATGTCACCATATCTTCTGCAGATAAAATTTCTGCTGGTGTTACTTTAACCTCTTTGGTAACAACTTCTTCTTTAATTTGAATTTGATCTAACTTTCTAATTTGTTGATTGTTTCCATCAAGAGAAGCTGCTTTTACTTTATCTTTATTCTTGTTTGGAAGAAAAGGCTGTTTGATTTGCTCAAGTATTAAATCTGCTGTTTTTTGATCTTTTACATATCCAACTACTTTTCCATTCACTACGAGTTCAACAGCTGTCGCTTGAATCGAGAAGGCATCTTTTAGAGCACTTAAAGTCTTAGCGTTATCAAACTGGCCTTTAAATTTCTTCTCTTCCTGATATGTAATCTTATTTCCAAAATTTAATGTTATCGTGCTATATGTATTCTGGGCTTGCTTTAAAACTTGCTCTTTCCATTGTTCAACTACTTCTTTATTATTAACAACCCCAACTTCTTTACCATCTAAATAGACGTGATAAAGATTTACGGCATTTGCCTGATAATAGCCTACACCAAAAAGGGTAGTCATAAAAATTGTGCCTGTAATTGAACCAATGATGATTGATCTTTTCTTATTTGATTGAATATATTGTTGTACGGTCTGAACTATTGTTTTTCCCCAATTACTAGCCTTGGTTAAGTCCTTTTGGAATTTACCTTTAAAATCGGTAAATTTATCATTGAACGTCGCCATGACAACCTCCTTTTTATGGAGTTTATTTTTCTCTCTCTCACATAAGAATGTCCTATTTTTAAAGTGGAGCCGACGATGGGACTCGAACCCACGACCTGCTCATTACGAATGAGCTGCTCTACCAGCTGAGCCACATCGGCATGTTTTAAAGCCTCCATATGTTCAAATTTACCATAATATAGCTTGTCACTTCAAGTGGAAAAATCTGAACATTTTTAGAACACTAGTAAAATGTATGCTCTTCAAGCATTCTATATACACTATATTTGAAGGGAGGCAAAATGATGAACCAAAGAAATATATTGGCTTATTTTCGATCTGTTGAAGATGCACAAAAAGCGGCAAGCGAGCTACAGCAATACAATTCAATTGAAACCCAAGTAGATCGAATAGCTTTTTATCCTGGAGACCAATTAAATGATCAGGTAAATCCCATCACAAGTCGATTTGACAGTTTAACTGATTTAACATTAGGTTCATTAGTAAATGATAACGCAGAAGTACTAGCTGCGGCAGATGTCAGTGCAAGTGGAATGGCAGATGGTAATAGAACTGCGATACCACCGAACATTTTACTAACCGTTGTAATGAATGAGGATCAAGCTCCTCAGGTAGAAAACATCATCAAAAAATATAACGGAATGACTTGAGTTTATGTTTCAGAAAATAGAAAAACCTACTTATTAAAGTAGGGAAAGCGGAAAGTATATCATTTTATGGTGGTTCGGGACGGAATCGAACCGCCGACACGAGGATTTTCAGTCCTCTGCTCTACCGACTGAGCTACCGAACCTTATTATAAAAAAACATTAAAATCGCAAAGCTAACGGGATTCCGACGCGTAGCTAGTCCCGTATGGTGACCCGTAGGGGATTCGAACCCCTGTTACCGCCGTGAAAGGGCGGTGTCTTAACCACTTGACCAACGGGCCATACGCATAAAAATGGTGAGCCATACAGGATTCGAACCTGTGACACCCTGATTAAAAGTCAGGTGCTCTACCTGCTGAGCTAATGGCTCACAACTTGTCCTCTTGGACACAAAAAATATATTACCACGATAGAAATTAATATGCAACCTTTTTTGCACATTTTTCGCCAAAAAGATTCTTTATTCTACAAATCCAACTTTCAGAATTAAAAACCCACAAAAGTGATGGCTTCTTTAAAAACTATTGCGATTCCTTTTGTGGGTTCTATGATCATATTGAAAAAAATAGATGGCCTATGCAAATACGCCTTTTATCATATTTGTTTGTTCTCGATTTGGCCCTACTGAGAAGATGGCAATAGGGATTCCAGTGAGTTGGGAAATTCGTTCGATATAATGACGAGCATTTACTGGTAAGTCATTTAAACTACGAACACCGGTAATATCTTCATCCCATCCAGGTAGCTCTTCATAAACAGGCACACATTCAGCTAACACCCTTAAATTGGCGGGGAACTCCTCAATGATTTCTCCGTTATACTTATATGCTTTACAAATTTTTAATGTAGGAATACCTGTCAATACATCAATTGAATTTAAAGATAACTCGGTAATTCCGCTAACACGTCGAGCATGTCTTACAACCACACTATCAAACCAGCCTACTCGTCTAGGTCTTCCTGTCGTTGTTCCATACTCGTTGCCGACTTCACGAATTCGATCACCTATTTCATTATTCAATTCAGTAGGAAATGGCCCATCGCCAACACGAGTCGTATAGGCTTTTGCAACACCTACAACATGATGAATTTTTGTTGGACCTACACCAGAACCAATCGTCACTCCACCTGCCACAGGATTAGATGAAGTGACAAATGGGTAAGTACCTTGATCAATATCAAGCATAACCCCTTGGGCTCCTTCAAATAATACCCTTTTCCCTTGGTCAATGGCATCATTTAAAACGACAGAAGTATCAACCACGTAAGGTCTGATGATTTCACGATATATCGCATATTCCTCTAAAATTTTCTCTGCTTTAAACCCATCTGTTTCATAAAATTTTTCAAATAGACGGTTTTTCTCTTCAAGATTCCTTCTTAATTTTTTTTCAAATTCCTGTTCATCTAACAAATCAGCGATACGAATCCCAACTCTAGCCGCTTTGTCCATATATGCGGGTCCAATTCCTTTACCCGTTGTTCCGATTTTGTTACTACCTTTTCTTTCTTCTTCTACAAGATCCAACTTAATATGGTAAGGCATGATCACATGCGCACGATTACTAATTCTTAAATTCTTTGTACTAAATCCTTGTTCATGAATATAGTTAAGTTCTTGAACTAATGCCTTGGGGTCAATCACCATTCCATTGCCAATCACACATATTTTATCACTATAAAAAATCCCAGATGGTATAAGATGCAGCTTAAATTTCTTTCCATAAATTGTGATCGTATGACCTGCATTATTCCCACCTTGATACCTTGCAACAACTTCCGCTTTTTCAGCTAGATAATCGGTAACCTTTCCTTTTCCTTCGTCTCCCCATTGTGTTCCTACTACAACGACAGTAGACATGGAAACACCTCCAGTTTTTTGTCCTTTAAAAGTCGTATTTCAATACATATAAAGTTTAGCAATGCTTATTCCCCTTGTCAACGACAAATACGAACATTTAATTAAATATATATATTATTATTCGTATTTTTGCTTCATTTTGTTAACGTTTTAAATGATTTTGATAAAAAAAACGAAGGAAACTCTTCTGGAAAATAGAAAGAATCCTTCACTTATTTTTCTTGTTTATTTCGTTTTTATTCTTCATTATGTTGTTCTTTAGCATAATTTACGAATTTATTAAAATTCTTTAAGAATACCAATTCTACTTTACCAACCGGTCCGTTTCTTTGTTTAGCAATAATAATTTCGATAATATTTTGTTTTTCTGTTTCCGGATTATAATAATCATCGCGATACAAAAAAGCAACAATATCTGCATCCTGCTCAATACTACCAGATTCACGGATATCTGATAACATTGGCCTTTTATCTTGTCTTTGTTCTACTGCACGACTTAACTGGGATAATGCGATAATTGGAACATTTAGTTCCCTAGCAATCCCTTTAAGCTGTCTAGAAATCTCCGAGATCTCCTGTTGGCGATTATCAGATTTGCCACGGCCATGGATCAATTGCAAATAGTCAATGACAATAAGGCCTAACCCTTTTTCCACTTTTAATCTTCTACATCTGGAACGGATGTCGTAGACCGTCACACCTGGAGAATCATCAATATATATTGGTGCTTCAGACAAGGTAGTCATGGCCATCGTCAACTTTTGCCAGTCATGCTCTTCCATCATACCAGTACGCAGTTTGTGAGCATCAATATTTCCCTCTGCAGAAATCATCCTTTGGACGAGCTGACTAGCTGACATCTCCAAACTAAAGATCGCAACAACTTCCTTTGCCCTTGCCGCCACATTCTGAGCTACATTTAAAGCAAATGCGGTTTTCCCCACACTAGGTCTAGCTGCTAGGATAATCAAATCAGATTTCTGAAAGCCAGATGTCATTTTATCTAAATCTGTAAACCCAGATGGAATCCCTGTGATATCTCCTTTATGATGGTGCAAGAATTCAATACGATCCAACGTTTCCATCAATACGTCCTTAATCGGAATAAATCCATCTTTTGATCGTTTTTGTGAAATCTCTAGGATACGTTTTTCTGCATCTCCTATGATTTCTCCTATATCATCACTGCCAATATAACCAGTGCTTGCAATTTCCGTTGCTGCACGGATCAATCGCCTTAAAATTGCTTTTTCTTCAACAATTTTGGCGTAATATTCAACATTGGCTGCTGTCGGTACTGCATTTGCTAGGTCTGTAAGGTAAGAAACACCCCCCACTTCCTCTAGCAGCTTTTTAGTTTGTAGATCCGCAGTTAACGTAATCAGATCAACAGGTTCACCCATTTCAGATAACTCGATCATAGATCGATAGATCTTTTGATGAGCACTTCGATAAAAATCATCAGGTGATAGAATCTCCATCACGGTGATTAGCGCTTCTTTTTCTAATAGAATTGCACCTAAAACAGCCTGTTCCGCTTCCACATTTTGCGGTGGAATTCGATCTAAAAAAAGTTCACTCATGAGAGTTCCCCTCTATCTTAGTCTCTATTTTTCTTCGACAACTTGTACTTTAATCGTTGCAGTTACTTCTGGATGAAGTTTTATCAATACTTGAGTATAACCTAAATGACGAATCGGTTCATCTAATAAAATTTTCCTTTTATCAATGTTTATATTTTGTTTTTTTAATTGGTCTGCGATCTGTTTTGTTGTAATTGCACCAAACAATTTACCGCCCTCACCTGCTTTAGAGGGAATAGTAATCGTTATTTTCTCTAGTTCCTCTGCCAATTTCTTTGCATTTGTTAATTCATCCGCTTTTCTTTTTAGTTCACTTTGTTTATGAGCTTCTAACTCTTTTACATTACCTGTTGTCGCTTCTTTGGCTAATCCTTTAGCTATCAAAAAATTTCTAGCGTATCCATCAGATACTTCCTTAATATCACCTTTTTTCCCTTGTCCTTTTACATCCTTTAGCAAGATCACTTTCATATGGTTAATCCTCCTTCTTGTTGATATGTTTGTAATACCTCTATCAATCTTGTTTCTGCTTCTTCAACGGTAACTCCTTCTAACTGAGCAGCAGCATTTGTTAGATGGCCACCGCCTCCCATTCTTTCCATTATTAATTGTACATTTACTTGTCCTAATGAACGTGCACTAATTGAGGTAAGGCCATCGGTGCGAACACTAATAACAAAAGCCGCAAAAATACCACTCATGTTTAATAACGTATCTGCAGCTTGAGCAATCATCAATTGATCGTTTTTCCCTTCAGCTACAGCGATTGCGATATTATCAAAAACAATCCTAGCCCTTTTTACTAATTCTGCCTTTTGAATATATTGCTCGATATCTTCTTTTAAAAGTTTTTGAACTAATATGGGGTCTGCTCCATTTCGCCTTAAAAATGAAGCTGCATCAAAAGTTCTAAAACCTGTTCTGAAGCCAAACCCTTTTGTATCAACCACTACCCCTGCAAGTAATGCAGTTGCCTCTAATGGATCCATAGAAAACTTATCTTTTTGATACTGAAGCAATTCTGTTACAAGTTCACTAGTGGAAGAGGCATAGGGTTCAATATAAATAAGGACTGGATCTTCAACAAATTCTTCTCCACGGCGATGATGGTCGATCACCACAACCCGATCAATCTTTTCAACCAATCTAGGCTCGATCGTCATAGAGGGTTTATGGGTATCAATCATAATAAGTAAGGTTCTTGACGATACCATGCTTAATGCTTTTTCTGGTGTTAAGAAATATTGAGGTAACTCTTTATGATGAGAAACTTCATCTAATAATTTTTCAATCGAAGGATTAGGCTGGTCTAAGACTACATAACCTTTCCGATCATTCACCCGCACAGCTTTTAAAATACCAATTGAAGCACCGATTGCATCCATGTCAGGAGTTTTGTGCCCCATAATTAAGACTATGTCACTTTCTTGAATCAAATCCTTAAGAGCATGAGCGATTACTCTCGCTCTAACCCTTGTTCGTTTCTCAACAGCATTAGATTTTCCACCATAAAAAGATAAACGTTCCCCTACTTTGACCGCCGCTTGGTCTCCACCACGGCCTAATGCAATATCTAAACTGGATTGAGCCATTTGTCCGATCTCAATTAACGAACTTGCCCCTGCGCCAATTCCAATACTTAATGTAAATGGAATTTTGTTATCCTCTGTCATTTCACGTACAATATCTAAAATATCAAAACGAGATTTCTCCATTTGTTCCAATACCTTTTGTGTGGTTACAATAAAAAACTTATCTGAAGTATATCTTCTAATATAAATCCCCAATTTAGAAGCCCAATCATTGATTGTACTTGTGATATTGGTAAGCAATAGACTACGATTTAAATCATCCATTCCTTGTGCTACCTCATCAAAATTGTCTAGGTGGATTATTCCAAAGACCGGTTGTTCGTCCTTATATTGAGATTGGAGATTCTTATATTCTGTCACATCCATTACAAAGATAAGTCTTTCATTCTTACGAAACTCAACTTCATAAATCTTGTCTTGATAATGAATATCTTTCTTTACATTTAATTCTTCTAAATTAATTGTCGAAAATACTTCAGAGACTTTTTTCCCAATCAGATCTTTTTCACCAGTGATCTCTAGGAGATATGAATTGTGCCATTCTATTTTGCCTTCTTCATTAAATAGTAGAACTCCAATAGGCATCTGTTGCAAGACTTCAACCCCAACCTTTTGGATACGATGGGAGAGCGTAGCGATATATTGATTCAATTCTTTTTTAAAGCGAAGCTCAGCCAAATAGGTAAAATAAACTAATCCAAACAAAACCAAACTACCAATGGCAGCAAATAACCAATGATAATAGGCTAAAAATCCAAGTAATATAAGACTAAAAATAAAAGTGAAAATGACATGGAATCCATGCCAACGATTTAATAAGAAATTAGGCATTTGAAAATCAGCCCCTAAACTTTAAGCTTATTTCTTAAATGGAAACCTAGGTCTACCATCCCTAATAGGATCAAAACTTGTGATAAAAAAGGATTTAATATTGCCACAATAGAAACGATAATAGGAATACCCTTCTTAAAGCCTTTCATATGAGCTAAAAAGAAGAGAAAAGATAGCCCTTGAGCCAAAAGAAGCATTTGCAATATTGGATACAAATTACTAACGATTATTTTTAATGTATTGATTTCATAAACTGATTTTATGCTTATTGCAATCATGGTAAGTATATAATAATAAACAATACTTCTAGGAAATCTCCATTCTCTAAACGGAGGAAGTTGTGGTATTGGCGTACCCAATCTTTTCATGATTTTAACTGCAAAAAAATGATTAAAAAGTACAATAATAATCGCTGAGTTAATCAACAAAACAGGTAGTATTAAATCGATCATATCAATGAATCGATGATACATTTCAAAAGTTTGATTGATTTGTTCCTGACTTCCAAGAACACTACCCATATTCTTGACTGTTTCTAAAGATGATCGCATGAGCGTTTTAAATTGTTCTACAAGATCGATTCCAAATAATTGACTTGAAATGATTAAACCAATAATAAAATTAACTAATGTAGTGATTACCCCACCAATAATAGCTGGTAAAGCATGGTCTCCTTTATATAATACACCCATTACGATACCTATGGTTCCAGCAAAAAACACAAAAACTAAACCAAAAAATTGACCAATAAAAAAAGATAAAGCGATATTGATTAGGATGACCCATATTCCTTGTTTCAAGCCATGGCGGTATCCATAGATGATGAAAGGAATTGGCATAAAGAATTGCATAATTCCAATTGGCGTATACATAGACAGTAGAAGAAAGATTAGGGATATCCCTGTGATAATTGAACCTTCTACCATTCCTTTTAAATTCCGCAAAAACAACACCTCTTAGCGTTTTTTCATATATTGTTCCAAAATAGAGAGGTCTCCATACCATTCCTCTATTTCGTGTCCCTCTTTTTGATGATTATGTAACTTTTCCATCACTGCTGAATCAATTTGGTGGAAGGGAATACCAATTCTTCTTGCAAGTACATAAACAGCAATTAATAATCCAGCCATACTATCTATAATATAGGATTCATTGCCATGAAATAAACCTTTAAACAATCCACCAACTCGTTCAATAATTTCAGCCTTTAGCCATTCCATCACTTTCAAATTCTTAGCGATGTGCATGTTGCTGGACTTGTCCAAGAAAATCTACTCCTTTCATCCACAACCTCAGTTTAATTCTCAATCTTATATACTTCAACAAAAAGATTTCTTTTTCCTTCCAAAAGGTTGATTCCATTACAATGAAAGACAAATTACCCATAGATATTGAAAAAGACAGTTTGCTATCAAGCAAAACTGCCTATAAAAAATAGTAACATTATTCAGTAGTAAATGGAAGTAAAGCAATTTGACGTGCACGTTTAATTGCAGCTGTTAATTGGCGTTGATATTTAGCAGAAGTACCAGTTACACGACGAGGTAAAATTTTACCGCGTTCACTGATAAACTTCTTTAGCAAATCTACATCTTTATAGTCAATGTAAGTGATTTTATTCACAGTAAAGTAACATACTTTACGACGTTTTCCGCCACGTTGTTTGCGAGCCATCTTATTCCCTCCTTTAACTGAAAGGTAAATTTAAAATGGTAGATCGTCATCTGATATATCGATAGGACTTCCGTCATCAGCAAAGGGGTCTTGTCCTTTATCATACCGGTCATTTTGATTAAATCCTGAAGTAAACGGATCATTTTTTGGATTGTTAGACGATTCTAGAAAACGAACATTATCCGCTACTACCTCTGTTACGTATACTCGTTTACCCTCATTATTATCATAATGGCGGGTTTGGATACGACCTTCAACAGCTGTTAGGCGGCCCTTCTTTAAATAGTTCGCTACGTTCTCTGCAAGCCCTCTCCATGTAACAATATTGATAAAATCGGCCTCTCTTTGTCCTTGCTGGTTGGTATAATTACGATCCACCGCAAGGGTAAAAGTTGAGACTGCTACTCCACTTGGAGTATATCTTAATTCAGGGTCTCGTGTTAGTCGTCCAATTAAGATGACACGGTTTAACATTATAATTCCCCCTTAAACCTATTTAACATCCTTAACGATCAGAAAACGGATAACACCATCAGTGATTTTTAATACGCGATCTAACTCAGCAACTACACTTGGTTCGGATTGGAAGTTTACTAAAACATAGTAACCTTCATGATATCCTTTAATTTCGTATGCTAAGCGACGCTTACCCATTTCCTCTTGCTTTTCAATTTCGCCACCATTATTAGTAATTAAGCTTTGGAACTTTTCCACTAATTCTTTAGTAGCTTCTTGCTCAAGGTCTGGGCGTAATACATACATCACTTCGTATTTACGCATCAGATTCACCTCCTTCTGGACTTAACGGCCCTATTTCTCTATAGGGCAAGGAGCGAGGTCATAGAACTCGCATTTTTAAATTTTATCATATTTATCTGCCTATAGCAAATGTAATTTAGGATTATACATTAAATCTAAAGTGCATGACATCTCCATCTTTTACTACATAATCTTTCCCCTCTAAACGTAGGAGGCCTTTTTCCTTTGCTTGATTCATTGAACCTGAAGCAACTAAATCCTCATAACCCACGACTTCAGCTCTGATGAAACCCCGTTCAAAATCACTATGAATCACTCCTGCAGCTTGGGGGGCTTTTGTTCCCTTTTTAATCGTCCAAGCTCTGACCTCTTGAACCCCTGCAGTAAAGTAGGTGATTAAACCAAGCAACTTGTAAGCAGCTTGAATCAAACGATCTAATCCTGATTGATTCAGTCCTAATTCTTGTAAAAATAACTGCTTATCTTCACCTTCAAGCTCAGCGATTTCTGATTCTACTTTTGCACTGATTACAATCACTTCTGCTCCTTCATGATTTGCATATTCCTTTACCTTTTGCACATAAGGATTTTGGTCAAAGTTACTCACATCATCTTCACTTACATTTGCTACATATAAGACTGGTTTCATTGTAAGAAGATGAAGGTCTTTAATCAAACTTCTCTCATCTTCATCCAACTCTACACTTCTTGCTGGTTTTTCACTTTCTAAAGCCTTTTGAATCCTTTCAACCACTTCATATTCCAATTGAAATTTCTTTTCACCACTTTTTAGATTCTTCTTTGTCCGTTCCAACCGCTTTTCCACGGTTTCTAAATCGGCCAATATCAATTCTAAATTGATGGTTTCAATATCGCTAATTGGATCTACTTGCCCTGCTACATGGGTAATGTTCTCATCTTCAAAACAACGAACCACATGGGCGATCGCATCAACCTCACGGATATGGGACAAAAATTTGTTTCCTAAACCTTCACCGCGTGAAGCCCCTTTTACTAATCCAGCAATATCTACAAATTCAAAGGCAGTAGGCACGATTCGATTAGGATTTACCATATCAGCTAATACTTGTAATCTTTCATCAGGCACTTCTACCACACCAACGTTCGGATCGATGGTGCAAAATGGATAATTAGCAGATTCTGCACCTGCTTGAGTAATTGCATTAAATAACGTCGATTTCCCTACGTTAGGTAAACCGACGATTCCAGTCGTTAATGGCATTTATTCCTTCACCCCTTGATTATTCGAACATCGTACTGTAAGGATGCTTCATATATACTTCTTAAGTATAAAAAAAAGTATGCCTTAAGTCCACTCTTATAAAAAAGCAAATCAAAAACCACCTTCATCATAGTGAAGATGGTTTTGAAAGCGATTCCATATTTAAGTCTGTGGATTTAACCTACTTTTTTGTCCACCACTTTTTCTACTACATTTCCTATATGAATTCCTGTATTCGCTTTAACCAAGATCTCATCATACTTCGCTGGATCTTCCTTCTTAGAAGATAAGATGGTACCTAAGAAAGCGCCAATAAAGCCTAAAGGAATGGAAACAATACCAGGGTTAGCTAATGGAAAAATTGGGTGCCCTACCAAAATGGCTTTCCCAGCCTCTGGATTCCATATATTTGGTCCGATAGCGATTAAGAGTAATGCACTTAATAAACCAACGATCATCCCTGTAACTGCCCCAGTTGTATTAAATTTTCTCCAATAAATCGTAAAGATAATAACCGGTACGTTTGAGCTTGCAGCTACAGCAAATGCCAAAGCAACCAAGAACGATACGTTTAGGGATTGAGCAAAAAATGCTAAAAGAATTGAAAGTACTGCCACACCGATCGATGCATAGCGAGCAGCCAACATCTGTTCCTTCTCTGTTGCTTGGCCACGGCGAATGATATGACCATAAAAATCATGAGCAAAAGCTGAGGCCGCTGATAGAACTAAGCCAGAGACAACCGCTAAGATCGTTGCAAAGGCTACAGCGGAAACAAAGGCAAATAGGAAGCTTCCTCCAAGTACTTCCGCTAATAATGGAGCAGCCATATTGCCTCCTTTATCAGCAGCAACGATATTGTCATGGCCTACAAATGCTGCAGCACCAAAACCAAGGAACATCGTCATGACATAGAAGATTCCGATTAACCAAGTCGCATAAACGACAGATTTACGAGCAGTAGGTGCATCTTTTACGGTAAAAAAGCGAATTAAAATATGAGGAAGTCCTGCTGTTCCTAACACTAATGCCATATTTAAAGAAATAACATCGATAGGATCCTTAAACTTATTACCCGGATTTAAAAAGATTTCCCCTAATGGAGTAGCTGTTTTCATGTGTTCAAACATATTAGTGAAGCTAAAGTTAAATTTAGCAAATACGATCAAAGAGATAATAAAGGTACCTGCCATTAAAAGCACAGCCTTTGTAATTTGTACCCAGCTAGTGGCATGCATTCCGCCAAATACAACATAAATGGTCATTAGTATTCCAACGATAAGAACAGAAGTAGAATAATTAAGTCCTAAAAGCAGATGAATTAACCCACCAGCACCAACCAATTGAGCAATCATATAGAAAATAGAGATAGAGATGGTATTTAAGGCCGCAAAACCACGTACTTTACGATCATTAAAACGTGCTGCAATCATATCTGCCATGGTGTATTTTCCTAAGTTACGTAGTGGCTCTGCTACAATATAAAGAACAACCAGATAAGCAACCAAATAACCGATACTATAGAAAAATCCATCAAATCCTCCTAAGGCAATGGCTCCGGCGATTCCTAGAAAGGAAGCCGCAGACATATAGTCACCTGCAATCGCAAGACCATTTTGCCAACCCGTTAGTCCCCCACCAGCTGTGTAGAATTCACTCGTTGTTTTGGTTCTCTTAGAAGCATAATAGGTGATCACGAGCGTAATCCCGACAATCACTAAAAAGAGAACAAATGCCGTCGTATTCACTACATTCCACCCCTTTTCAAGACTTTATCTAAGATTCGATTCACATTATCATCAAATTGTGTCGCTTTTCTTGCGTAAATCGTGACTAAAGTCCAAGTCATCACAAATTGGGCAAAAGCAAAAACCCAAGCCCATGTAATGGCTCCTAGCGCAGGGGTGTTGAGCACTTTAGAATAGGCGGTCATAATCGGTAATGTAAAATAAAAAATAAAGAAGAAAATAGATAATGGAACAATAAATTTTTTCTTTTTATTCATCAGTTCTTTAAACGTCTCTGATTTTGAAATGGCAGTGTAATCGATTTGATCCTGATTTTTCATTCACCCTTACCTCCCTCTTTAATCTCCATCTTTTTTTGTTCTATATGTCTATAAATAAGGCCAAACTACCGCACTCTTACCTAGAACCACCTCCTTGTAAAATAATTACTTTGAATTAAATATATCGTTATCTTATGCAAAAAGTCAACAAAAGATTCTGAAAGTTCTAAATAATATGATAATACAATTTGATATAAAAAAAGTAATCCTATCTTAAACCGATGTATGACGGATTACTTCATTTACGTGTTATAAAAATTTTCTTACCCTATTTTCTCTATCATCACTGCACAATCATATAAGATGCTACCATTGCCCATATCGGATTTTCCATTCGAGGTTAATTGATTTACATGTCCACCTAATTCATACCAATATCCTTCTTCGATCATGATTGTGTCCCTATGATAACCCTCTTGAATCTTTACTACTCCTTCAATTTTTCCACGGTCATTATAGACTGATACGGGATCACCATTTTTTAGATGACGATTTGCTGCAATTTCTTTTGAAACCATAACGAAAGGTTTGTTTCCTTTCTTATATAACAAAAATTGATGTTGCGAATGTAATGATCGATTAGGATGAATAGTTAGCAAATGATATGGGTATTTTTCTTTTAACTTTGGTTGTAATTGCACACTATCATTTGGATAGATTATTTTTGCCGTTGCAGGTAATCCTTCTTGTTCTGCTTGTTCTGAATAAAACTCAAACTTTCCTGAAGGTGTAGCAAATACTTTACTCTCCCATGGAATCGCTGGAATAGGTAATTCAATTTGTTGTTTTTCTTTTAATGTTTTTAGATCGATTCCATAGTCATTTAATGATTGAAGTGCAATTTCAAAATATTCTTCAATCGTTTTTTCAAAGCCTTCAAGCCTTAATTTTTTGGCCAATTCTGTCCAAATCTTTAGGTCGGCCCAAGCTTCACCAGGTGGATCAATCAATTTTGGACCATATCTCATCACTCGATGGAACATCGATCCATAATAAATGTCCTCCTCTTCAAAAACAAATGTGGAAGGAAGAATATAATCTGCCATTTTCGCAGTATCAGTCATAAACATATCAATTACAACTTTGATTTCTACTTTATTCAGAGCTTCCATTGTACGAGCTGTTTGTGGTAATTGAGTAACTACATTGCTTCTTGTAATAAACATCATCTTAATAGGTGGATCATTGGCAGCTAAAATTTCTTCTGCCTGTGTAGGTCTTGTGAAGGTACGATAGGCTTCCCTTTTCTCTTCTTCAAGTAATTCTGCCCAGTTAAAGCTTCTACCCACAGCTAAATTTGCATAGTTAACCCCTCCACCAGATATACCAATATTACCGGATAAAGCAACTAATGCATCAATCGCTCGAATGGTATTTCCCCCATTTGCATATCTTTGCATGCCTAAACCAAGAAACGTCATCACTGGCTTTTGTTGAGTATATACATAAGCTAATTTTTGGATCATCTCTATATCGACATTTATTTCCTTGGAAATGTATTCAATATCGATGGTTTGAATTTCTTTTACAAAGTGTTCAAAACCTATTGTATGTTGTTGGATAAATTCTTTGTCATGCCAGCCATTGTCGATGATAATTTTACTCAAGGTGAATGCTAACATCCCATCCATTCCAGGACGAATAGGAACATGCAGATCTGCTTTCTTAGCTATCCCATTTTTAAGTGGATCTATGACGATCAATGAAGTACCATTACTTTTTGCCTCTTGAATAAAGGAATAAAGATGCATATTTGTCGATGTAACATTCCTACCCCAAACCACGATTGTTTTGGCATTGAACACATCCTCAATAGCATGACTTAATGAATTCCCAAAATCATAAGTTTGAGCCTGGATTCCAGCCCCCCAACAAAGACTACCAACGGTTTCTGTCATGCCACCAAAATAATTAAAGAAACGTTTGTCTAATTCCTTTAATAAACCGCTAGAGGAATAATCATAGCTGTGAAGAATGGCTGTTGGACCATATTCCTTTTTTATTTGGAGCATTTTCTCACTGATTTCATTTAATGCTTGCTCCCAAGAAATACGAATAAATTTATCATCAACCTTTTTATATGGATATAAAATTCTACTTTTATCATATATTCGATCTTTAATCATCTTCCCCCGGCCACAAATGTTCCCCTTCGTAATTGGATGATCAGGATCGCCTTCGATACGAACCACTTGGTTATTATCAATTGTTACAATAAATCCACAAACATCATAACAATTTAACGGACAAGCTGTTTTCCACTGTTTTCCCATCTTCCGTTTCTCCTCTTCACTTACTCGTCTTTACTTACTCCTCTTTTTCTCCCTTTTGAACCACCTTTTTTAATTTTCTCTCAAACTCTCTGCGTGGGATGAGCACACTATGATTACAGCCTGTACATTTAATGCGTATATCCATCCCCATTCGGATCACTTTCCATGCATTGGTTCCACAAGGATGTGGTTTCTTCATTTCTACGATATCGTTTAAATCAAATTGTTTCTTTTCCATTTTAGTTCACCCCTTTGTTTTTTGAAAAGTGACTAATCTTGGATAAGGAATTTCAATACCTGCTTGGTCAAATCCATTTTTAATTTTTGCCCTTAATTTACGAGCAACCGCATAATGATTCATAGGTTTAGTTTCAGCAATGACACGAATGACAACTTCTGAGGCCCCTAATTCTTGAACTCCAAGAATTTCCGGTGGTTTGACCATTTCGTTCATTTCTTTATACGTATTTGCTAATAATTTTTCCAATACAGAAATCACATGATCAATTTCTTCTTCGTATGCTATACCAACATCAACGACAGCGACTGAATTATGTGTTGAATAATTTGTCACTTCAGAAATGGTTCCATTGGGAATAATATGAAGTTCTCCCGTCCAGTTGCGAATCTTTGTTATGCGTAACCCTATTTCTTCAACAGTTCCAGAAAAATTCCCAGTTGTAATATAATCTCCTACAGCGAACTGATCTTCAAATATAATAAAAAAACCTGTAATCACGTCTTTTACCAAACTTTGGGCACCAAAACCGATAGCTAGTCCTAATATTCCAGCTCCTGCTAGAATTGGTCCTAAATTAAACCCGACCTTTCCCAGAATCATAAGAATAGCTAAGAAATTAATGGTATATTTTACAATGTTTTGTATAAGAATACCTAGTGTTTTTGTTCTTCTTTCATCTACTTTTAAACTTGATCTAGGTTTTCTAATAATAAACTTTTCTATAATCTTGCCTGTTAACTTGATTAAAAGCTTTGCTAGAATCCAAATAAAAAGAATCTGAACAATAGTCCAGAAAATATCAACCCACAAATCGATATCTAATAGCTTCATTCTGATCGTGTCCCAAAATGATTTTATATCGATTCCATCTAATTGACTTAGCGAAAATCCGAATCTCAAATAGATCTCTCCTTCTTTAAAATATTATTTGGATTGTTTTGCCATATGATTGATCTCTTGTTTTACATTTGATAATATCCTTTCTGATCCCTTTTAACAGGAAATGCACCTAATTTTCTTAAAATCCAGGCCAATATAAACTGGATCTAAAATACTTACGTGATTAGCAACTAAAACCAATTTTTTTGCTCTTTCATCGCCATTTTGATCACCACATTTGGTAGATTAATGATGTTTCTTTTCATTATATTATTTACCTTGTTTTTTGAAAAGGATAGAGAATCAATATAGATAAGACATACAAGTTTAATACACCATATAAAGGATATAAAACTTTCACTAAATTAGCAAAACCAATAAAAGTAAAAGGAATAATGAAAAGAATTATGCCTAAACTGATCTTTCCAGTTGAAAGGTTTATCTTATTTTGGATGCGATAAACTAATGCATGGATATTTGACAAAGCTGTTGTATAGATGGCTAACCATAAAATCACACTTACAATAAGCAGTAAAATAGGTTGGTTGGTTGGGATTAAGGAAAATAGTGGAATCTCATATTGATCAACATGAGGTACTCTTAATAATGATAGATTGATCATCATCCCTACTAAGCCCAAACCAATGATACTGGTTATTCCCCCAAAGATGATTTCTCCTTTTGTTTCTATCCTCTTTCCCATTGTAGATAGGACTCCTAATAGAGAGATCATATTAAAAGCAACATACGTGATCGCAGATGGCCAAACTTCTAAATAGTGACGAGTAAATGGTCCTGAAAGTGAATGATTTCTAGATATATATAATAAACCGATCGCTAGAATAATCACTGTTTTAATTGGCATTAGAATACTGTTTAAGTTGATCAGGCCACGAACTCCCTTAATTAGCACTAGCCATATTGCAATACTTACGATACCTACTCCTAAAATAAAAGGTAAGTTCCATTGTACAAATGTTGCACCGCTTCCAGCCAACATAATGATTGATCCCGAAACTAAATACAAAAAAATAAGGGTATCAAATAACCTGCTAAGTGTATTTCCTAGTAATAATACCAGAATATCATAATAATTCTCTGTTTGATGGAGCCAACTCATCCAAAGAATAAAGATGCTACTTAACGAAAATAAGATTAAGGCAATCAATAGTCCAAAGATACTCTGCCTTCCATAAGAAGTAAAGAACTCCCAAATCTCACGCCCTGAAGCAAATCCTGCGCCTATGGTCGTACCCATAATTGTTAAACCTATTTTTAAACCATTCCACATCTTTTTCTGCAAGTGATTCACCCCTCAAATAGCTTCCTGTTCTATGTATATTTCTAACCCTTTCTACATATACTAGTAATACTATTTTTATGGAGGCTTCTATGAATCTATTTAAAAACAATCAATGTTCTAAATATGTGATTGACTATTCTGACCCACAAGCACTTCATATCCTTACTAACCGTATACAACAAATGATTGACCAATATGATTACCAACATTGGGTCGTGGTATGTATTGGTACTGACCGTTCAACAGGTGATTCACTTGGACCTTTGGTGGGATCAAAATTGAGATTGTATGACTATAATGAAAAGGTTTTCGGGACATTAGATGAACCAGTTCATGCTTTAAACCTACAAGATACGATAGACATCATCCAAAACCAGTATCCTGATTCAGGTATCATCGCGATCGATGCTAGTCTAGGACAATTAACAAGTGTGGGTACGATTCAAGTAGTAAATGGTCCATTAAAACCAGGCGCAGGAGTGCAAAAAAATTTACCTGAGATCGGACATTTCCACATTACTGGAATTGTTAATGTAGGCGGATTTATGGAATATTTTGTTTTACAAAATACTAGGCTTAGTATAGTCATGAAAATGGCAGATCTTATTACCCATGCGATTACCAACACGACTTGCTGGAACCAAAATTCAGCCACATATCGAAGCCCATCAATTGGATTTGTTGATCATATGATCGGGTAGGAGGCTGGCCATTATTTGACCAGCCGACCTCCCACAGCACCGTACGTACCGTTCGGTATACGGCGCTTCCAAAGTTTACACGTCACTTCGCAGAATAACACTCGCTAAAACTTAGATATCCAGCTCGCTTAAATCGCTCGTTAGATAGGGCTTTTGTCAAGATAGGGCTATGAGCAGTACGCCAATAGCCTTTTCTTGTATTCGCCCACATCCACGCTTGCTCCTCACTC
>NZ_BDGM02000013.1:0-80309 GCF_001748485.2 Tepidibacillus sp. HK-1
GAGTGAGGAGCAAGCGTGGATGTGGGCGAATACAAGAAAAGGCTATTGGCGTACTGCTCATAGCCCTATCTTGACAAAAGCCCTATCTAACGAGCGATTTAAGCGAGCTGGATATCTAAGTTTTAGCGAGTGTTATTCTGTGAAGTGACGTGTAAACTTTGGAAGCGCCGTATACCGAACGGTACGTACGGTGCTGTGGGAGGTCGGCTGGTCAAATAATGGCCAGCCTCCTACCCGATTCTATATCCCTTTTATCAATAAAGTGGTAATATATAAAATATACAAAATGTTATTTTTGTAGGAGGAACATAAGATGAGAGTTGGAATACCTAAAGAGATTAAAAACAATGAAAATCGCGTAGCGATTACCCCAGCAGGAGTACAAGCTCTACGCTTAGCAGGCCACGAAGTGTATGTGGAAACCAATGCAGGGGTTGGAAGCGGTTTCGTTGATGAGGACTATTTGTCTGTCGGAGCAAATATTACTGATTCAGCTAAAGAAGTATGGGATAAATCCGATATGATTATGAAAGTAAAAGAACCATTACCTTCAGAATATCAATATTTCCGTGAAGGACTTATCTTGTTTACATACCTACATTTAGCTCCAGAGCCAGAATTAACAAAAGCCTTAGTGGACAATGGAGTTGTTGCCATTGCTTATGAAACAGTACAATTAGATAATGGATCTCTTCCATTATTAATGCCGATGAGTGAAGTCGCAGGAAGAATGTCTATCCAAATTGGGGCTCAATTTTTAGAAAAGCCACAAGGTGGAAAAGGAATTCTACTTGGAGGAGTACCTGGTGTTCATCCAGCAGAAGTCGTTATCATTGGTGGTGGGATTGTAGGGACTAACGCTGCAAAAATGGCGATTGGTTCGGGAGCAAATGTAACGATCATCGATCTTAATCCTGACCGTTTACGCTATTTGGATGATATTTTCCATGGTCGAATCAATACTGTAATGTCTAACTCTTATAACATAGCTCAAGCAGTCAAAAAAGCTGACCTATTAGTTGGAGCCGTATTGATTCCAGGGGCAAGGGCACCAAAATTAGTTACAGAAGAAATGGTTAAAACAATGAGCCCTGGTTCAGTCATTGTTGATGTGGCAATCGACCAAGGAGGTTCGATTGAGACGATTGATCGCGTAACCACTCACAGTGAACCAACCTATGTAAAACATGGAGTAGTTCACTACGCTGTAGCAAATATGCCTGGAGCAGTAGCAAGAACATCAACACTAGCTTTAACGAATGTAACGGTTCCATATGCATTACAAATTGCCAATAAAGGATATGAAAAAGCGATTCGTGATAATCGAACATTAGCAAAGGGAGTTAACGTCATTCATGGCCGAATCACATACGAGGCTGTTGCTAAAGCTCTAAACCTACCCTATGTTCCATTGGAGCATGTATTAAATTAAAGGATTGAATAATTAAATCTAATAGATCAAAAATAAGAGTAGGCTGCTCAACTGTAGTAGCCTACTTTTATCATATTTATTTATAGGTTTTCATAATCTATTATACGTATGTGTACAAGTTTAATTGGGGGTATCATCATGTTCATTACTTTAAAAAGAATTTTAGAATGGCTTATCTTATTTGTCTTCTTTTTTTTACTAACATTATTTTTATACCAATTAGTACTGATTCTTTCTGATTGGATTCAACCGATCGATCAGTTTAAAGAACCATCTGGTCGAGCGGTCAAGGTCATTGATATGGGGAATGGAACCGAAATACGAAACTCGGAAGATGTAATCGATCGCTTAAAGTTATTTTATTGGTTAGGTGAATAATTCCCATAAAATATTTTCCATAAAAAGAAAGAAGGAGTTAATCAAAAGATGTTGAATAGTAGAATAAATAAGTATTGAGAAGAAAGTTTAATTTAAGGGAGAAATGTTTGGGATGGAAAAGAGAATCGAAGAATTTATTCACTATCTAATGGTAGAGAAAGGTCTCGCTCAAAATACACTAGAATCTTATCATAGAGATTTGCAATCCTACCATACATTTCTTAAACAATTTTATCAGCATGTACCTATCGAGAAAACGAATCGTGCCCATATTATGTCTTATCTCATAGATCTAAAAAATAAAGGCAGAGCAACATCGACGATCTCAAGAAATTTGGCCTCTATTCGTTCGTTTTATCAATTTCTTATGAGAGATCATTTTATTCAAAAGGATCCATCGCAAAATTTAGAATCTCCAAAAATCGATAAGCGTTTGCCAAAAGTTCTTACTGTAAAACAGGTAGAACAATTGTTACAAATGCCAAATATCTCAACGTTAACAGGAGTCAGGGATAAGGCCATGTTAGAACTCCTTTATGCAACTGGAATTCGTGTTTCTGAGTTAGTTTCTTTAAATATAGAAGATTTGAATTTAAATATGGGATTTGTCAAATGTTTTGGTAAGGGTTCAAAAGAACGAATTGTTCCCATAGGTAGCCTAGCCATAGAAAGTATTCAACACTATGTGGATCGAAGTCGAAAGATGCTTCAAAAAAAACCAACAGAAAATGCACTTTTCCTAAACCACCATGGAAAACGTTTGTCAAGGCAAGGATTCTGGAAAATTATAAAAAAATATGCTAAACTAGCCTCAATAGAGGTTGAAATAACACCTCATACACTTAGACACTCTTTCGCTACACATTTATTAGAAAATGGGGCTGATTTAAGATCTGTTCAAGAAATGTTAGGCCATGCAGATATCTCTACGACACAGATCTATACACATCTTACGAAATCACGTCTAAAAGAGGTTTATTCTAAAGCCCATCCTAGGGCGTGAAAAAAAGGTGATTCAACTTTTTTTTAGGTTTGATGCAATGGGTACGATTTGTACCTTTTCTTTCTCTTGATGTTGTCTGACATCAGTCAACTGCCAAAGATTTGATCATTTAAATTTTGTTGTAGTAAATTTATATCTTTGGTGATACTAAAAAGAAAAAATATAGGAGGGATTATGAAATGAAATTTAAACGAATTTCTTTAATTGTTCTTGATAGTTTAGGAATTGGGGAGTTACCTGATGCTGAAAAATTTGGAGATCAAGGGACCAACACCTTTGCTCACATTGCTGATAAATTAAATGGACTAATCATTCCTCATCTAGAAAAAATGGGTTTGGGGAATATTTACCCAATAAAAGGTGTAAACAACATTGAAGACCCTATTGCTGCTTTTGGGAAGATGAAGGAAGTTTCAGTAGGTAAAGACACCATGACTGGCCATTGGGAAATTATGGGTTTAAAAGTAAATATCCCTTTTAAAACGTATCCTAATGGATTTCCAAATTCTCTAATTAAAGCCTTTGAAGAAAAAATAGGTAGAAAAGTAATTGGTAACAAGCCTGCTTCAGGTACAGAGATTATTGAAGAATTAGGAGAAGAACAAATGAAGACAGGAGCTGTTATTGTTTACACATCTGCAGATAGTGTGTTTCAAATAGCTGCTCATGAAGATGTTGTCCCATTAAATGAACTTTATCAAATATGTGAAATAGCTAGAGAAATGACTTTAAATGACGAATATGCGGTGGGGCGAGTGATTGCTAGACCATTTATTGGTTCTCCTGGTTCTTTTAAAAGAACACCAAATCGAAAAGATTATTCAGTAAAACCACCAGCCAAAACAGTTATGAATCACTTAGTTGAAAATGGATTTGACTCCATTGCAGTCGGGAAAATTGCTGACATTTATGCAAATGAAGGAGTTACGAAAGCGCTTAAGTCAAAGTCAAATATGGATGGTGTAGATAAAACGATTGAGGGATTAAAAACAGACTTTAATGGTTTGATTTTTACAAATTTAGTTGATTTTGATATGTTATATGGACATCGTCGTGATCCTATAGGTTATGGAAAAGCGATTGAAGAATTTGATCAAAGATTACCAGAATTGATAGATGCACTTCAAGATGATGATTTACTTATCATTACTGCCGACCATGGAAATGATCCTACACATACAGGTACAGATCATACACGTGAATATGTTCCATTGTTAGTTTATAGTAAATTACTAAAAGGTGGTATCAATTTAGGGATTCGAAAAACATTTGCAGATGTTGGAGCTACAGTTGCAGACAACTTTGGTGTTCAATTACCTGAACATGGTATTAGTTTTTTAGATGATCTAAAGTAAGGGGAGGAAATCAGATTGAGTTTAAAGCTAAAAATAAAGGATTCTACAGAATGGATATTAAAGAAGGTCAATATCCAACCTGAGATTGGCTTGATTTTGGGTTCAGGTCTTGGTGTGCTAGCTGATGAAATCGAAGAAGCTGTTCAAATACCCTATTCAGAAATCCCTCACTTTCCAGTATCTACTGTAGAAGGCCATAAAGGCCAATTAGTTATTGGTAAATTAGCTGGTAAATCTGTTATTGCCATGCAAGGTAGATTTCACTTCTATGAAGGATATTCAATGCAAGAGGTTACTTTTCCAGTAAGAGTAATGAAAGAATTAGGTGTACAAAAACTTCTTGTTACCAATGCTGCGGGTGGGATCAATCTTTCATTTAAACCAGGGGATTTAATGATCATTGAGGATCATATCAACTTTATGTTTAATAACCCGCTAATTGGACCTAATGAAAACGAATTAGGTGTAAGATTTCCCGATATGTCTACAGCTTATTCTGAAGTGTTAATCGAGAAAGCAAAAAGCGTTGCAGATCAGTTACAAATTGACCTAAAAAGTGGGGTTTACCTGGGATTAACTGGTCCAACCTATGAAACACCAGCTGAGGTAAGAATGTTACGGACAATGGGTAGTGATGCAGTGGGAATGTCCACTGTTCCTGAGGTGATTGTTGCTAGACATTCAGGTATAGAAGTTTTAGGCATTTCTTGTATTACCAATATGGCTGCAGGAATATTGCCTCAACCTCTTTCACACGATGAAGTGATTGAAACGACCAAACTTGTACAATCGAAGTTTTTAAATTTAGTTAGACAAATTATAGGGACCATTTAAAGGGGGAGTTTTTATGGATAATAAATTTAATAAAATTAATGAAGCTAAGGATTATATCTTTTCTAAATTAAAAGAAGCACCAGAAATTGGATTGATTTTAGGTTCTGGGCTAGGAGAATTAGCAGACAAAATTGAAAATGAAGTAAAAATACCCTATCATGAAATACCGCATTTTCCAGTATCAACTGTAGAAGGGCATAAAGGACAACTTGTCATTGGAACACTTGAGGGAAAAAGAGTTGTAGCGATGCAGGGAAGATTCCATTATTATGAAGGTTATACAATGAGTGAGGTTACTTTTCCTGTCTACGTAATGAAAGCATTAGGGGTAAAAATGTTATTTGTTACCAATGCTTGTGGCGGAATGAACAGAGCATTTGCACCAGGTGATTTAATGATTATTAATGATCATATTAACTTTACTGGAGCAAACCCGCTCATTGGTCCAAACATGAATGAATTTGGTCCTAGATTTCCTGATATGTCAAGAGCTTATGATCATGAACTCATTCAATTAGCGCAAAAGGTTGCTTTAGATAAAGGAATAAAAATACAAAACGGCGTTTATGTTGCGATCAGCGGTCCAAACTATATGACTCCTGCCGAACTGAAGATGTTAGCTCGACTGGGTGCAGATACAGTTGGAATGTCCACAGTTCCCGAAGTCATTGTTGCTAATCATGCAAAAATGAGGGTATTAGGTATTTCACTTATTACTGATATGGCAATTGGTGAAGAATTAGAACCATTGACCCACGAGCAAGTGATGGCAGTTGCGGAAAAGAGCAAGACGAAATTTATTGAGCTTGTAAGAGGAATCCTCTATGAGGTGGATTTAGCATGAGAATGGTTGATTTAATTCAAAAAAAAAGGGATGGAAATAATCTTACAACAGAAGAGATTCAGTTTATTATTGAAGGTTATACTCAGGGAAATATCCCCGATTATCAAATGTCTGCTTTGACGATGAGTATTTTTTTTAAAGGGATGAATGATAGAGAAATTACTGATTTAACCATGGCGATGGTTCAATCTGGTGAACAAATTGATTTAACAGCAATTGAGGGAATTAAAGTTGATAAACATAGCACAGGTGGTGTAGGTGATACGACAACACTAGTGCTTGGGCCTTTGGTTGCAACTGCGGGAGTTCCTGTGGCCAAGATGTCAGGCAGAGGATTGGGACATACAGGTGGAACCATCGATAAATTAGAGTCTATTGAAGGTTTTCATGTTGAATTAAGTAATGAGGAATTTATTAAACAAGTAAATGAGATTAAACTTGCCGTTATTGGTCAGACCTCAAATTTAACACCCGCTGATAAAAGGCTTTATTCATTAAGAGATGTAACTGCTACCGTTGATTCAATCCCACTTATTGCTAGTTCGATCATGAGTAAGAAGATAGCTGCTGGGGCTAATGCGATCGTTTTAGATGTAAAAACGGGTGAAGGTGCTTTTATGAAAACACCAGATAAGTCGTTTGAACTTGCAAAAGCGTTGGTTGATATCGGTACACAAACTGGCCGAAATACTGTGGCTATTGTAAGCAATATGGACCAACCCTTAGGTTTTGCCGTAGGTAATGCATTAGAAGTCAAAGAAGCGATTGATACTTTAAAAGGAAATGGGCCAAAAGATCTTGAAGAATTGTGTTTAGTACTAGGTTCTCATATGTTAGTTTTAGGTGGAAAGGCAAAAGATACCGACAATGCTTATCAGACACTGAAGGAGCTTATTCAATCTGGAAAAGCATTAGAAACTTTAAAAGAATTTGTGAGTAGGCAAGGTGGTAACCCAGAATTGATAGAACATCCTGAACGATTACCACAAGCAAAATCTAAAATTGAAGTAACAGCTCTAGAAAGTGGTTATATTCATCATATTGATGCAGAAGAAATAGGAATCAGTGCAATGATGTTGGGAGCAGGGCGAGAAACCAAAGAATCTAAGATTGATTTATCGGTAGGCATCGTATTACATAAAAAAGTGAATGATTATGTAAGTAAAGGTGGGGTTTTAGCTACTTTACATGTAAATGACGAAAAAAATATTGCAGAAGTCACAGAAAAAGTACTTCAAGCCTACACGATAAAAGAAGAAAAAATAGAAGATGTTCCGCTTATATATGGAATTGTTAGTAAAAATGGGATACAAAGGTGGCATTAAGCCATCTTTTTTTTGTAATTGGAATAATTCCCCTTAATCTGTGAAAAATAAGACTATGATTAAAGGAGGGACTACATTTTATGTTGAAAAAAATTTGGATATTAGGAGTAATCCATCTACTACTCTTTTCTTTACTTTCCATCCCTATTGTAAATGCTGAAGAAGTAAACTTGACCCCAAACGCACGTTCAGCCATACTAATTGATCAAGACACAGGTACAATTTTGTATGAAAAAAATAGTCATGATCGGTTGCCACCGGCAAGTATTACAAAAATCATGACTATGCTTTTGATCATGGAGGCATTAGATCAAGGGAAAATTGCATTGGATGATAAAGTCAGAGTGAGTGAAAATGCTGCTTCAATGGGCGGATCCCAAATCTTCTTAGAAGTTGGCGAAGAGATGACCGTCAAAGATTTATTAAAAGGAATTGCGATTGCATCTGGTAATGATGCTTCTGTTGCTATGGCTGAATATATTGCTGGATCTGAAGAGGGTTTTGTTCATATGATGAACAAAAAAGTAGAAGAACTGGGGCTTAAGAATACACATTTTGTAAATTCCAATGGTCTTCCAGAAAATGATCATTATACTTCTGCATATGACATTGCGATCATGTCAAGAGAGCTATTAAAATATGAAAAAATCACGGAATTTACCGGGATATATGAGGATTATTTAAGGAAAGATACAGATAATCCCTTTTGGTTAGTCAATACAAATCGTTTAGTTCGGTTTTACGAAGGGGCCGATGGATTAAAAACAGGATACACTAGTGAAGCAAAGTATTGTTTGTCCGCAACGGCAAAACGAGGATCACTAAGGGTGATCGCCGTTGTGATGGGTGAGCCAAATACGAAGACAAGAAATAAAGAGATATCTCAATTATTAGACTTTGCTTTTAGTCAATATAAAAACGAGGTGATCTACCAAAAAAATCAAATGATAACGAAAGTGGAAGTAAGCAAAGGAAAAGAACACGAAGTTCAACTAGTTGCTCCTCACCAAATAAGTATACTTATGAAAAAAGGGGAAAAAATAGAAGATTATGAACAAATCATAAAAATAAAAGAGCAAATTCAAGCACCTATTAAGCAAGGTGATATTCTTGGAGCGTTGGAGATCATTCGAAATGGGAAAATAGTGCAATCTATCTCTTTAGAATCATCTACTGATATTTCTAAAGCAAATTTATATCATTTAATTAAAAAAGTTGTCAAGGAACACTTGTTTTTAAACCAATAAAAAGATAACATATACTGATTTATTTCGACATCGAGATGCTGCATTTTGACAAGGCTTCTCGATTTTTTTGTTCTTTTGTCGACTAGCAGGAAAAGGAAAAAGAGAAGGAGAATTAGTTTGGCATGAATGGAAGAAGGAGGATAAAGAATGAGCTTACATTTAGAAATGGAAGTAGAAAGAAGTACTTTAATTGTAAGATTAGATGGTGAATTAGATCACCATACTTCAGAAATGGTTCGTGAAAAAATCGAGGCGGAATTGGACAAGGGGATTGTGAAAAACCTTATCTTCAACCTAGAACAATTATCATTTATGGACAGTTCTGGACTAGGAATGATGCTTGGGCGCTATAAGAGAGTTGTTCAACAAAATGGGAAAATGTCCATCTGTTGTCTTCAAGCGAATGTTTATAAGATCTTCGAACTTTCTGGTATGTTTAAGATCTTACCTGTTTATGACAACGAATCTGAAGCCATTAAATCATTGGAGGTGGCGTAATTGGAGAATTTTATGCGATTACAATTTGCCTCCAAGTCAGAAAATGAATCTTTTGCCCGGGTTGCTGTAGCAGCGTTTATTTCTCAAATCGATCCAACGTTAGATGATTTAAATGATATTAAAACGGTTGTTTCAGAAGCAGTAACTAATGCGATCATTCATGGATATGATCAAGAACCTAATGGGATGGTAGAAATAACCGTACTCCTTAAAGATTCAATCGTGGAAATCACAATTGAAGATCAAGGAAAAGGAATTGAAGATGTTCAGGAAGCAATACAACCACTTTTTACGACAAAACCGGAGTTAGAAAGATCTGGAATGGGCTTTACGATCATGGAGAATTTTATGGATGAAATGAAGGTTCAATCTGAAGTAGGAAAAGGGACCAAAGTGATTTTAAGAAAAGAGCTTGCACTGAATCGTATTATAAGTTAGGGGTGGTCATATGGAAATTGATATTAAGAATAGCCACCACTCTTATCTGGACGATGCAGAAATTAAAGAATTAATAATTCAAAGTCAAAATGGTGACGATAAAGCGAAAGAACTCATCGTAAATAGTAATATTCGGCTTATCTGGTCTGTTGTTCAAAGATTTTTAAATAGAGGTTATGAGGCGGATGATTTATTTCAAATAGGAGCGATTGGGTTATTAAAAGCAGTAGATAAATTTGATTTGTCGTTTGATGTGAAGTTTTCAACCTATGCAGTACCCATGATTATTGGAGAAATACAGCGTTTTATAAGAGATGATGGGACAGTTAAAGTGAGTAGGTCTCTAAAAGAGACTGCTAACAAGGTCAGAAAAGCGAAAGATGAATTATCTAAGCAATTAGGTAGATTACCGACCATTAAAGAAATTGCTGATCATCTTCATATTTCACCCGAGGATGTTGTTTTTGCTCAAGAAGCCAATAGAGCTCCATCCTCGATCCATGAAACTGTATTTGAAAATGATGGGGATCCGATTACACTGATGGATCAAATTTCTGACGATTCACAAGACAAGTGGTTCGAAAAATTAGCATTACAAGAAGCCATACGATCTCTAAATGAAAGAGAACGATTAATTGTTTATCTTAGGTATTATAAAGATCAAACCCAATCTGAAGTTGCTGAACGCTTAGGAATATCTCAAGTTCAAGTATCAAGATTGGAAAAGAAAATACTTTCGATGATAAAAGACCAATTGGGTTAATCCATTTTGGTCTTTTTTCTTTTTCATTGCATGGCTTTCAACGGGATAACTCATAATAAGAAAGACACTCTTTATCATTAAAGGGGGAAAAGTAAATGAGTGACAGAAATATAGTCTACCTACGTTTGCGCAACCGACATTTTGCAAAACCGAATGCACAAATATTTTTATCAGAAATTGCACAAATTATTGCTCCTAAACAATATGAATCAGCAATAAAAGGGTTATCCTTGTACCAGATCACTGCTGAAGACCAACACTTAGTAGTTTTGGATCTCATTCATGTGATAAAAAAAATCAAGGAAGAATTCCCTAATTTAGACATTAGGAGTATCGGTTCTCCAGAAATTATCATTGAAATCGTAACGGCTGAAATGAAGAAGCAGCCAAGCATATGGTTAATTGCATTTGTTTGGACATTACTATTTATTGGATCAGGCCTTGCAATCATGAATTTCCATCATGATGTCAGTATGCAAGAGGTACACCAGCGTATTTACTATTTGATTACAGGGATCGAGAATAAAAAACCTTTACTTTTACAAATCCCTTATTCCTTCGGTTTAGGATTTGGGATGATCCTATTTTTTAATCATATTTTCAAGAAAAAAATAAACGAAGAGCCTAGCCCATTGGAAGTAGAGATGTTTTTATATCAAAAAAATTTGGACGATTACGTTGTATTAAATGAAAACAAAGAAAATAGGAAGAAGGATTAAATGCTTCTACTTTTTCAATATTCATTGGTGGTATTAATTGGCTTAGCTGGAGGGTTAGCTGTAGGTAGTGGGCTAGTCGCTTTTGTCACTGTTCTAGATATTATTCCGAGGTTAACTCAACTCATAAAAGGGTTTAAATATATGAAATGGTTTGAAAGAGCATTGGTAAGTGGTGCTGTCATTTTTACTTGGATTGATTTAAGGGAAATAATCTTTCATTTACCTAAAATCTTAATCTTTATTTTTGGAGCCTTTTCCGGAATATTCGTTGGAATGCTTGCTGGTGCACTCACAGAAGTACTTAATGTTTTGCCCATTTTGGCAAAACGTGTGAATATGGCGAATGCTATATTATTTCTTTTAATGGCAATGGTATTTGGAAAAATTGCAGGATCATTGATCCATTGGTTAATCTATGTGCCGAATTCATGATTTAAAGGGTGATGTATATGAGTCAATCTACTGGTAAAAAAAGAAAACAAAATGAAGAAAAAAGAAAATATCAACAAATGACCATGCAAATGAGACCAAAGCCTCCTGTTTTAATCAATAGTGTCAAAGCTTTTGTGATCGGTGGACTGATAAGTCTGTTGGGTCAAGCCTTTCAAAATATATACCTTCATTTAGGATTTTCAAAAGATCAGGTAGGGAATCCAACAGTAGCAACTTTGGTCTTTATATCAGCTCTTCTAACAGGCCTTGGAATTTACGATAAAATTGGACAATTTGCTGGTGCAGGATCAGCTGTTCCGGTAACTGGTTTTGCTAACTCCATTGCTTCAGCAGCTTTAGAACATCGTGCAGAAGGTTTGGTACTTGGTATAGGTGGAAATATGTTTAAACTAGCTGGTTCCGTTATTGTTTATGGTGTGGTAGCCGCTTTCTTCGTTGGATTGGTTAAAACCTTAATTCGCTTGATCTAAGGAGGTAAAACATTTGAGTCATCAACTAGGAAGAAGTACATGGGAATTTTCAAAGGTTAGAATACTAGCAAGTGCTGTTTCTGTAGGACCAAAAGAGGGTCGGGGTCCTTTAGCAAAGGATTTTGATATTATTCATGATGATTTACATATAGGTCAAGATACATGGGAAAAAGCTGAACGCAAATTATTTGAAGAGGCACTTGATCTGGCGGTTCAAAAAGCTGGATTAAAAAAAGACCAGATTGATCTTTTAATCGCAGGGGATTTATTAACCCAAATCATTTCCGCTTCTTTTACTGCTCGTTATGCTCAAATTCCTTATTTAGGTGTATATGGAGCTTGTTCAACCTCGATGGAATCATTGGCTTTAGCGGCTTCTCTTGTTGAAGGCGGTTATGCGAACTATGTTGTTTCTGGTTGTAGTAGTCATAATGCAACGGCTGAAAGGCAATACCGTTACCCTACAGAATATGGAGGACAAAAACCTCCTTATGCACAATGGACCGTAACCGGTGCAGGTGTAGCAGTAGTAGGAAAGGGACTGATTGGTCCTAAAGTCCGGTATGCGACAATTGGTAAAATTATTGATATGGGACTTAAAGATCCATTTGATATGGGTTCAGCTATGGCGCCTGCTGCAGTTGACACCATTGAACAACATTTTATTGATACAGGTAGACGTCCTGAAGATTATGATCTAATTGTTACAGGTGACCTTGCTGGAGTAGGCTATCCATTAGCAAAAAAAATGTTGCTTGAGCGGGGTTTTGATTTATCATCTGTTTATAATGATTGTGGCTTAATGATTTATTACTCAGACCAAGAAGTTTTTGCAGGGGGAAGTGGTTGTGCAAGTAGTGCCTCTGTAACATATGGTCATATTATGAAAGAGTTACATAAAAAAACTTTAAATAAAGTTCTTGTTGTAGCAACGGGAGCGTTACTGAGCCCTGTGACCTATCAACAAGGGGAATCCATTCCATGTATTGCCCATGCAGTTGCAATAGAGAATGAGGAGGAATAGTAATGGGAACTTATTGGTCTGCGTTTTTAGTTGGGGGCTTAATTAGCTTAATTGGCCAATTACTCATGGATTTAACAAAAATGACTCCTGCACATGTGATGACAACATTAGTGGTGTCTGGGGCTGTTTTAGATGGTCTTGGATTATATGAGCCTTTGATCGAGTTTGCAGGGGCAGGTGCAACAGTTCCTATCACAAGCTTTGGTAATGCGCTCGTTCATGGTGCATTAGCAGAAGCAGAACAACACGGATTGGTCGGGATTATTACTGGAATTTTTGAAGTAACTAGTGCCGGTATTTCTTCAGCTATCGTCTTCGGTTTTCTGGTAGCAATTATATTTAAACCTAAAGGGTAATTTGGTGATCAATGATGAAAAAAAGAAAGGTAATTGTTATTACAGATGGGGATGACGTTGCTAGACAAGTAATAGAAGAAGTTGCGAAGATAATCGGTGGTCGATGTATTTCCCGTTCTGCAGGGAATCCAACACCATACAATGGCAATGAATTAGTTGAAATGATCAAGAGCACTCCCAATGATCCAATTTTGGTTATGTTTGATGACAATGGACGTGGGTATAAAGGTGAAGGGGAAAGAGCGATTGAATTTATCACCAAACATCCTGACATTGAGGTGCTAGGGGCCATCGCTGTAGCATCTAATACTAAATTTGTTGAGGGAACAACCATTGATTTTTCAATCGATCGCAATGGGAAAAGAGTAGAAAGTGGGGTAAATAAAGATGGAGACCCTGTTGGTGGACCACTTCGTGTATATGGAGATACAGTGGATATCTTAGACAAACTAGATATGCCTGTTATTGTGGGAATTGGAGACATTGGAAAAATGAGAGGGAGAGATCATATTAAACACGGTTCTCCGATTACATTAAAAGCGATCCAAACCATTTTGGAATGGAGTGAGCAACATGAAGAAAAACATGAAACTTAAATATCAGTCAAAAACCAATGAAAAAAAAGTAACAGAAGCTGAAAACAAATCAACAACAAAAATCAATACAGTGGAAGAGAAACTAAATCAAACGCTAAAGATTTCTAAAGAATTAAGTAAAAACAAAAAGATATTAGAAGAGAGATTGGGAGTAGGCGAAAGCTTTGATATGGTCTGTAGGGAGATGAATTTTGCAGGAAAAGATTTTGCTCTCTTCTTCGTAAATGGCTTTGCTGATTCTGATATCATGACCCAGATATTAAAAGAATTAGCTGACTTAAAAAGAGAAGAGATAGTACCCAATATCTTAGAACACCTTCTTGAACGATATGTGTCTCACATACAGGTAAAAAAACTAAAGACAATCAATGAAGCGATGGATAACATTCTTTCTGGCCAATTAGTGATGTTTATTGATGATCAGGAGGAAGCCCTTGTGATAGATGCAAGGAAATATCCTGGCAGAAATCCGGAAGAGCCAGATATTGAGAGAGTAGTTCGTGGAGCAAGGGATGGTTTCACTGAAACTTTGCTTTTGAATACGGCTTTAACTAGAAGACGAATCCGGGATGAACGTTTAAGAATGGAAATTAGCCAATTAGGTGAACGTTCAAAAACCGATATTTGTATTGCCTATCTTAAAGATGTTACAGACCCAGGGTTAATTAAGCTAATTAAACAGAAGTTAGAAGAGATAAAAATTGATGGACTTCCGATGGCAGAAAAGTCACTAGAAGAGTTTATCATTGGTCGATCATGGAATCCTTATCCCTTAGTACGTTACACGGAGAGGCCAGATGTGGCAGCTGCACACTTATTAGAAGGACATGTTATTCTTTATGTTGATACTTCACCAAGTGTGATAATCATGCCTACCACGTTTTTTCATCATGTTCAACACGCAGAAGAATACCGACATACACCAATGGTAGGCACCTTTTTGAGATGGATACGCTTTTTCGGAGTCTTTTCCTCTTTGTTTTTATTACCAATATGGTTAATCTATGTCCAAGAGCCGGAAATACTTCCTAAAGCTATCGATTTTATTGGTCCCAAGGAAACAAGCAAAATCCCCATCTATTTACAAATTATATTTGCTGAATTAGGATTAGATCTGATGAGGATGGCAGCTGTTCATACACCAACCCCATTAGCTACTGCAATGGGATTAATAGCAGCAGTTTTGATTGGGGATATTGCTATTAAGGTAGGTTGGGTTGTTCCTGAAGTGATTCTATACTTGTCGATAGGTGCAATTGGTATGTATGCTACACCAAGTTACGAGCTAAGCTTAGGTAATAAATTAGCTAGATTGTTTCTTATTTTTGCTACATTCATTTTTAAGATTCCTGGTTTTGTTATCGGAACGATGTTATGGATTGTTTTACTTGCAACGACTCATTCCTTGAATACCCCCTATTTGTGGCCATTTATTCCTTTCAATTTTAAAGCATTGATGGCAATTCTTTTAAGAGAACCTATTCCGCTTGCAAATAAACGGCCAAGTATCGTCCATCCACAGAATGAAAATAGGCAATGATTTTGGCTTATTGCAAAACATAACTCTTTATGTTATATTCACATATAATTTAATAGTCTAACATAATAAAGTCGAAGGTAGAGGTTTTTAAATTAGTCCTTCCTGTCTAATTAAAAAAGGAGGAGAAACATGTATTTACCAGGCTCTAGCAAAATAAACGAAAATAACCATCTTGAAATTGGCGGTGTGGATACCGTCCATTTAGTTGAACGATTTGGAACACCACTATATGTATTGGATGAATGGGAAATTAGAAAGAAAATGGGGGAATTTGTTAATGCATTTAAGCAGATGGAGGTTCCATTTCAAGTTGCTTATGCAAGCAAGGCTCTATGTACCACGGCTTTGTGTCATATTGCTAGAGAAGAGGGATTATCTCTAGATGTGGTTTCTGGTGGTGAATTATACACAGCGATCAAAGCTGGGTTTCCTGTAGAAAGAATTCATTTTCATGGCAATAATAAGAGCTATGAAGAGATTGAAATGGCAATTGATGTAAATATTGGTACCTTCGTGATTGATAATTTACATGAAATAGAGCTAATTGAACATTTAGCAGAAAATAAACAAAAAAAGGTAAAAGCCTTAATACGGGTTACTCCTGGAATAGAAGCGCATACTCATGAGTATATTCAAACAGGACAAGAAGATTCAAAGTTTGGTTTTAACATAGGGGAACAAGCTTTGTCTGCTGCAAAATTGGTTTATCAATCCAAGTGGATTCAATTATTAGGGTTTCATTTTCATATTGGCTCTCAAATCTTCGAGATGACTGGTTTTGAAAAAGCGATTGAGCGAATGGCTGACTTTTATGAAAGGATTCACAGTGAATTAAATACATCACTTCCCATTTTAAATACTGGTGGTGGATTTGGGATTCGTTACATTGATGAAGATCGGCCTCTTTCAATTCATCAATATGTAACCTCCCTTGTAAAAGCAGTGAAAGAACATTTTTCTAAAAGAAGCTTACCGATTCCAGAGATATGGATTGAACCAGGAAGAAGCATTATTGGTGAAGCAGGAACAACTTTGTATACCATTGGTTCTAGTAAAGAAATTCCAAATGTAAGAAAATACATTGCGGTCAATGGAGGCATGATGGATAACCCAAGACCAGCTTTATATCAAGCAAGATATGAAGCAGCTATTGCCAATCGAATGATTTCTGATGGTTTAGAGACAGTATCAATCGCCGGAAAAGCATGCGAAAGTGGTGATATGTTAATTTGGGATATCAAGCTTAATAAACCGCAAACAGGGGATATTTTGGCCGTATTCTCTACTGGAGCATATAATTATTCCATGGCAAGTAATTATAATCGAATTCCAAGACCTGCAATGGTTTTAGTGAATAATGGAGAAGCTGAGTTAATCGTAAAAAGAGAGACCTATGAAGACCTTGTTCAATTTGATCAAGTGCCAGAACGCTTTTTAGCAAAAACTAGATCATAGCTTTTATTTAAATAGTAAGCATAACTTTCTTTTAAATTTAATATTTCCCCTTATTATTTGGGTTTGTATATTCCATAAGCAGCGACCTTTGAGAGTGTATTTCTTTACCTTATTTTTTATTCAAAGAAATACACGGACAACGGAGCGCATTGTAATATACAAACTTATTTTATTTGTTGATAGATGAGGGATATGTTATAATTTCACCAGTAAAGTTGGTATTATAGGCAGGAGAACATGATGACATATCAAATTAAATTAGATGTTTTTGAGGGACCTCTCGATTTATTACTTCATTTAATCGATAAAGAAGAAATGGATATTTATGATATTCCTATTGCAAAAATTACGGATCAATATTTGCAGTATATTCATACCATGCAAACTTTAAAGTTGGATATAACGAGTGAGTTCCTTGTCATGGCTGCTACCCTATTGTCAATTAAAAGTAAAATGTTATTACCAACTCGAACAGATCCTTCTTTACAGCAACTATTAGAGATGGACATTGATGAAGTAGATCCAAGAGAGGAATTAATACATAGATTATTAGAGTATAAAAAATATAAACAATTAGCTGGGGTGTTAAGGGAAAAAGAGATTGCCAGAAATCAAATTTTTACTAGACCACCATATAATTTAACTCCGTATCTTGTTCAAGAAAAAGAAAACCCTGTTGAGGGAATTAGTCTTTACCATTTAGTGCACGCTTTCGAAAAGGCTTTAATAAAGTATTCCTATCGTGAGCCTTTAACAAAGGTAGAGCGAGAAGAAATATCGGTAAAAGATAAAATGATACAAGTGATAAATTTGTTAAAGATCCAAGGTATATTGTACTTTTCAGAGTTAATAACATCTCAAGCTACACGAACTGACATTGTCATTACATTTCTAAGTATCTTAGAACTGATGAAGCAAAAACGAATCTATTGTATTCAAAACAAAACATTTGACGATATTGTAATTCACTATTCTTCAGACAAAGGGGGAACAGAATTTGGATTACAATCATATTAAATCGATCATTGAGGGATTGATCTTTGTGGCTGGCGATGAAGGAATAGAAGCAAAACAATTAGCTTCTATTATTGAGATTGATCAGGAAACGATTGAAGATCTGATCCACGATATGCAAGGGGATTATAAAAGGGAACATAGAGGACTACAAATTGTACAAATTGCCAATGCATACTTATTAACAACACTGCCAGATCATGCTATTTATTTTGAACGTTTAGCTTCTTCCCCAACTCATTCTACATTGTCCCAAGCCGCCTTAGAAACATTAGCTATCATCGCATATAAGCAGCCAATAACTAGGGCGGAAGTTGAAGAAATTAGAGGTGTTAAATCTGAAAAAGCGATTAATACCTTAAATAGCAAAGGATTAATAAAAGAAGTTGGCAGGGTAGAAGGAATTGGTAGGCCAATTCTTTATGGGACGACGATAGAATTTCTAGAATATTTTGGTTTAAAGAATTTAGAACAATTACCTCCACCAAAAGAAACTCAAGAATTGAATGAAGAAGAAGATTTATTTTCATTTAAATATCAAGAGGAATAAGAGCCTTACTTTAAAGGCTCTTTTTTGTTGTATTGAAAACTTGTATATGGAGAATACTACCAATTAGTGAGTGGAGTGATGAAAATGCATTGGACTTGGTATGTCTTATTTTTCCTTTTACTAATATTGATGATTATCATTTTTTCACCAATTAAAATTCAGATTCAAGTTCATAAACAAGGGAAGAATGATGAAGTGATTATTGATTTTTGGTTTCTGTACCAACTATTTCATCTTCGTAAAATGATTCCAATGATTGCTATAGAATCGATTCACGAGGGGACAAAATTTAAGACAGAGACAAAAGTAAGCATGGTTAGTGAATTAGAGCCAAAAAAAGATCGTTTAACACCAGAAAAGGTAACTCATTGGAATAAACAGTATCATAGGTTTTTAAAACATGTCACGGATTTTTATGAAGTAATGAAAAGATTTCTTTCCCATGTTCACATAGACAAACTTTATTGGCAATCACAAGTAGGAACTGGAGAAGCAATGGAAACTGGATTATTAACAGGGGTGGTTTGGAGTATAAAAGGATCAATTTTAGGAATTATTTCTAAGTATATCATTTTAACGAAAGACCCCATACTAGTAGTAGAACCTAATTTTCAACAAAGGGTATTCAGAACCAATTTTGAATGCATAATAAGTTTTCGACTAGGGCATGTTATATTAACAGGAATACGTATCATCTTGAAGTTTTTAAAAGGGGGCGGGAAAAGATGGCTGGAGAACATCCCATTCAGGGCTTGATGAAAACAGCAATGGAAAACCTTAAAGAGATGGTAGATGTTAATACGATTGTTGGTGAACCTGTTGAAACACCAGACGGAAGTGTAATTCTTCCAATATCGAAAGTTGGTTTTGGGTTTGCTGCCGGCGGTAGTCAATTTAACTTCGATGTAGAAGGAAAAACTACGCCTGAACAATCAAACTTGAATGAAAAACCGTTTGGTGGCGGAAGTGGTGGTGGTATATCCATTACCCCAGTAGCTTTCCTTGTTGTAAGCAAAACATCAGGTGTACAATTACTTCCACTTGATTCACAAACACATATTTATGAGCGGATCATTGATTTAGCTCCTCAGGTGATGGATAAATTACAAAATGCGTTGAAAAAAAATACGAATCAGCAAAATAACGAGAATACTCAACCCATCATGTAGAAAAGCTCTAAGATAAAAAGCGCATTTGATTGCGCTTTTTTCTTTCATTTCTTCATACTCATAAGAACCAAGCATATATATGTACAGATAAGTTAGGAGGACAAACATGATTTTCAGAAAAATAATCACGATATGGATGGTTGTCTCTATTCTAACCTTTGGAAATTCTTCTCAGGTTTTTGCTATGACAGAGATTCAGCCATTGCATATTAGTGCGCAAGGAGCAGCATTAATTGATGTAAAGAGTGGTCGGATTTTATTTGAAAAAAATGGCGATCAGAAAATGCGAATAGCAAGTTTAACGAAAATCATGACTGCAATTGTTGCTATTGAGAATGGTAATCTAGAAGATATGGTAACAACCAGCGATAATGCCTATGGAACAGAAGGGTCGTCAATCTACTTAAAAAGAGGTGAACAATTAACCCTAGAAGATATGTTATATGGCTTGATGCTAAGATCAGGAAATGATGCTGCTGTAGCTATTGCAGAACATATTGGAGGGTCTGTAGAAGGATTTGCTTTTTTAATGAATGAGAAGGCTAAGATCTTAGGAATGAATCATACCCATTTTGTGAATCCCCATGGATTAGATGATGAGGAACATTATTCTACACCAAAAGATATGGCAATTCTTACCGCTTATGCGCTTAAAAATTCAACTTTTAAAAAAATAGTTAGTACAAAAGTAAAAACAGCTCCTTTGGCTGATGAGTCGTGGGATCGACAGTGGATCAATAAAAACAAACTATTACACATGTATCAATGGGCAGATGGTGTAAAAACAGGTTATACAAAAATTGCAAAAAGATGCTTGGCTTCTTCTGCAACAAAAAATGGATTTCAATTGGCCAGTATTACCTTAAACGCATCAGATGACTGGAATGATTCGATGCAAATGTTAGAATATGGATTTAACAATTATTCCCCTTATGAAATTACAAAAGGAACCTATGCAGGATATGTAAAAGTAAATAAAAACCAAGTAGTGCATTTAGAAACGGCTCATGATTTCTTCTATCTTTTAAAAGAAGATGAGAAACAAAGATTACGAAAAAAGGTAAATATTCAGTATGTAAATACATTCGTATCAGAGCAAATTGTAGGCAACATCCAACTCTATTTAGATAATCAATACATTGGGAGTATTCCGGTAAAAATAAGAAAAGAAAAAGAGAGTTGGAAAGAAAATATCTTAAGTGTCTTTAATCGATGGTGGAGAGGAGAATAATCATTGGTTAATTGGCTTTGGGCAATGTTTATTATGATTGGAATTGTGACAGCAGCAATTCAAGGAAAGATCGAGATCGTTAATCATGCCATATTTGAAGGAGCCAAAACTGGTGTAACGATTAGTTTTGGCTTGATTAGTATTTTGGTTTTTTGGTTAGGAATCATGAAAATTGCCGAAGAAGCCGGTTTATTAATAGTAATAAGTCGACTTCTTCGCCCAATTGTTCGGTGGCTTTTTCCCGATGTACCTAAAGACAATCCGGCGCTTGGATATATTTTATCCAACATTGCAGCAAATATTTTTGGACTTGGAAATGCTGCCACACCCATGGGTATTAAAGCCATGCAAGAATTGCAAAAAATAAATCCTTACCCAGATAAAGCATCCCCTACTATGGCCACGCTTCTAGCTCTGAACACCTCAAGTATTACGCTTATTCCAACACAAGTGATTGCCATTAGAATGAGTTATGGTTCAGTAAATCCTACAGAAATAGTAGGCACAACAATCTTAGCTACTCTTTTTTCTACCCTTTCAGCCATTCTTTTAGATCGTTGGTATAGAAAAAAAACATATAAATCTTAGGGAGAGGTTAAAAAATGACCCAATGGATTACAACAATATCATTATGGATTATTCCTGGTCTTATCAGTATCATTCTTCTTTTTGCCATTTGGAATCGGGTACCTGTTTTTGAGACATTTGTTGACGGAGCTAAGAATGGATTTCAAACAGCGATAAATATCATGCCACATTTAGTTGGGATGATGGTGGCAATTACCGTTTTTAGAGAATCTGGTGCATTACAACTCGTGATCGATTTTATCCATCCATTCCTAACAATGTTTC
This sequence comes from Tepidibacillus sp. HK-1, assembly GCF_001748485.2. Lineage (NCBI taxonomy): Bacteria > Bacillati > Bacillota > Bacilli > Caryophanales > Bacillaceae > Tepidibacillus > Tepidibacillus sp. HK-1. The sequence continues at coordinate 21,547 of NZ_BDGM02000013.1, forward strand.
ATTTTCCGACAGAGGTATTTCCTTTAGCCATGATGAGACCAATTACTGGTACAGGGGCATTGGCCATAACAACTGATCTCATTGCAACCCATGGACCCGACTCATTTATTGGAAGATTAGCTTCTACGATGCAAGGAAGTTCTGATACAACTCTATATATTATTACCGTTTATTTTGGAGCTGTAGGAATCAAAAAAGCTGGGTATGCATTAAAGGTTGGATTATTTGCGGATCTGATCGCAGTGATTGCATCTTTAATGATTGTGTCTTATTATTTTTAAATATTTATTTGATGTTGAAAAAAACTTTGATAAAGTAATTTTTAAGAGGTGTTGTCGTTGGAGAGATTACAAAAAGTTATTGCAAAAGCAGGAATTGCTTCTAGAAGAAAGGCAGAGCAATTAATTACAAGTGGACAAGTCTTAGTAAATGGAAAAGTTATTACAGAATTAGGAACAAAAGTTAACTTGGATGAAGATGAAATTAAAGTAAATGGTAAGCTATTAAAAATTCCTGAAGAAAAAATTGTTCTTTTGTTTTATAAGCCTAAAAAGGTGATTACAAGTATGAAAGATCCTAAAGGCAGAGAAACGGTTATGGATTATATAGATGTAAACTTACGTGTGTTTCCAATCGGGAGATTAGATTACGACACAGAAGGCTTATTGCTTTTAACAAATGATGGAGAATTAGCGAATCGCTTAATGCACCCGAGATATGAATTTAACAAAACCTATGAAGCGGTGGTAAAAGGAATACCAAGGGAAGAGGATTTGGACAAGCTCAGAAAAGGAATTTTATTAGAAGATGGGCTAACCTCTCCAGCGGAAGTGGTTAAATTGAGAGACCATAGAAACGAATCAATTATAAGAATCACAATTCATGAAGGGAAAAATCGACAAGTGAGAAGAATGTTTCAACATATTCAGTTTCCTGTACTTCAACTTAAAAGGATTCAGTATGGATTTTTAACGTTGAAAGGGTTAAAGGTGGGAGAATACCGTCTTTTGGAAGCTGAAGAGATTTCCAAACTAAAAAAAATGGTACAGTTACATTAAAAATTAAAGAATATCACAATAGAAATAAAAAATAAAATCAGATAAAATAAACATAAACATTGAAATGATGAAGAGGTGAAACCATGAATTCGGAAAAAAATTACCATGTTTTAATCGTTGATGATGAAGAAAGAATACGTAGATTATTAAAAATGTACCTTGAAAGAGAAGGATTTAAGATCGATGAAGCGGAGGATGGTACGACTGCATTAGAAAAAGCATTAAAAGCAAACTATGATTTAATTTTACTCGATTTAATGCTACCAGGTATGGATGGAATTGAAGTCTGTCAATCATTAAGGGAAAAGAAATCAACTCCGGTTATCATGTTAACTGCTAAAGGAGAAGAATCCAATCGTGTTCATGGCTTTGAAGTAGGTGCAGACGATTATGTGGTAAAGCCATTTAGCCCTAGAGAGGTTGTATATCGGGTAAAGGCTGTTTTAAAAAGAGCTTCCACTACAGCTTATTTAACCACTAGTCCTACAAAAACATCTAATATGATTGTATTTGATGATCTAGTTATTGATCATGATGCTCATAGAGTGACTGCCAATGGAATTGAAATCAACTTAACACCAAAAGAATATGAATTGTTACATTACCTCGCTTCTTCGCCGGATAAAGTATTTAGTCGTGAAGAACTATTGAAAGAGGTCTGGAATTACGAGTTTTTTGGTGACCTAAGAACAGTGGATACACATATAAAGCGTTTAAGAGAAAAACTAAATAAAGTATCAGTAAATGCTGCCAAGATGATAGGAACTGTTTGGGGAGTAGGTTATAAGTTAGAGGTGCAAAAATAGGTGATATTTCGAAGTGTTGTTGGAAAATTATGGATTACAATTATTATCTTTGTATCTATTATTTTGTCCTTATTAAGTTTATTTTTAATTCGATATTTTGACTATTATTATTATGAAAGGCAATCGACCAATCTCACAAACTTGGCAACAAGGTTATCTACAATTTTAACCGAAAATCCAGATAATCAAAACGCAGTAATCATGGCAAAAGATTTGATTGAAGCTTATAATAACACAAAGATGACTCTTTTTGATAAGGATTCATTAGATCAAAAAAAACTTTTGCAACATGGACTTACAGCTAAAGATATAGAACGAGTCTTTGTGGGAGAAACTTTAGTTTTACGTGTAATTGACCCAGCTAATCAAAAATCTGAACAGAGGAACGGGGATGAATTATTAGTTGTTGCCGTTCCAATTAAACAAAATCAAGCAAATGAAGCGCTTATATTGTCACAATCTTTAAGGGGATTATATAAATCCACGAAGGATACAAATAAAATTATTTTGTTTTTTACTGCAATGGGAATCGTGGGAACGACAATTTTTGCCTTCTTCTTATCTAGCAGAATTACAGACCCCATTCGACAGATGCAAAAGGCGGCAAATCGAATGGCACAAGGTGATTTTCATACTAAGGTTAGAATTCGTTCATCCGATGAAATTGGCGACCTAGCAATAAGCTTTAATCGAATGGCAAGCCAATTAGTAGAAACTGTACAAGCCTTATCAACTGAAAAGGAAAAGTTAGCCAATATTTTAAAAAGTATGGCTGATGGGGTTATTACGATTAATTCTGAGGGAAAAATCATCATGACCAATCCACCTGCAGAGAAATTATTTAATCATTGGCATGATGAGGATAATCAACTATACACGATTTTGAAAGAAACATTAAATGAGGTTTTAAAAGGAAAAGTGCCAATTAGCAAAGATATTCAATGGAATGGACAGATTTTTTCGATTGTCATGGCACCTCTTTATTCAGGCCAAGTGATAACTGGTGCGGTTACCTTACTTAGAGAAGTAACGTATGAAAGAAAACTAGATAAATTAAGAAAAGACTTTCTTGCTAATGTTTCTCATGAATTACGAACGCCAATCTCGATGCTTCAAGGTTATAGTGAAGCAATTATAGATGATATAGCACAAACAGACGAAGAAAAAAAAGAACTTGCCCAAATTATTTATGATGAGTCGTTAAGAATGGGGAGGTTAGTCAATGAATTGCTAGACTTGGCAAGAATGGAGTCAGGAAATATTCAACTCCAATATTGCAAAACGAATATTACGGTAACTTTAAATAAAGTGATCCGTAAGTTTTCGGCTTTAGCAAAGGATTTGGGAATAGAGTTAACAACTGAGGTAGATCCTAATATTAAGGAAGTATTTATTGATGTTGATCGCATCGAGCAAGTGATTACTAACTTAGTAGACAATGCAATGAGACATACTCAAAGAGATGGAAGAATTACCATGAGAGCAAAACCAAAAGGAATTAGAAAAATATTATTAGAAGTCGAAGACACTGGTGTTGGAATCCCTGAGGAGGATTTACCATATGTTTTTGAACGTTTCTATAAGGCTGACAAAGCGAGGACAAGGGGTCACTCAGGTACTGGGTTAGGTCTTTCTATAGTAAAAAATATTGTACATGCCCATGGTGGAAGCATCTCAGTTTCAAGCCAATTAGGACAAGGAACGACATTTTCTATTATTCTTCCGACTCATAATTTGACAAAAGAATAAGGTTACCGTCGAAAAAAATATGAAAATCTTGTTTAACGTGAAACAATCTTATTTACCAGGCAGAAGTTGGCATAGATGTCAATTTCTGCCTTTTTTCATAGTGTAGGAGGTCGTCACTTTTGTGGTAGAAACATTGGGAAATTGTAGGCATATTTTAATAGTAACTGTATAAAAGGAGGGTTCTGATTTTGAAATATATGATAAAAAAAGATGATATCGTGCAGACCAATGAAGAATATAGTTATGAGGACTTAGTTGCAGATATTGAGGCATTAAAAAGTAGATATCCTTTTATTCAAACCGATATTATAGGATCATCAGTAATGGGTAAATCAATTTATGCGATTCGCTTAGGAATAGGACAAAAAGAAGTATTTTATAGTGGTGATTGGCATGCAAATGAATATTTAACTGCACCATTATTAATGAAATTTGTAGAGGATTATGCAAAGGCATATACACAAAAAAGAACATTACGCGGATATGATATTGAATACCTTTATCGTAACAATTCGATCTGGATTGTGCCTATGGTAAATCCAGATGGTGTTGAACTCGTGATAGAAGGAATCACACCATCGCATCCGTTTTATCAAAGTGTACTTAGAATCAATTCTGGTTCGAAAGATTTTAGAGGTTGGACAGCAAATATAAGGGGTGTTGATTTAAATCATCAGTGGCCAGCAGATTGGGAGCAGGAAAATGATCGAAGTCCGCAAGTTCCATCTCCACGAAAATATGGGGGTACTAGACCATTAACTGAACCAGAAACTATAGCCATCTATGATTTCACAAAAAAACATAATTTTAGAATGGTGTTAGCCTTTCATTCTCAATGCCAAGTTATTTATTGGGGATTTAAAGGAATGGAACCACCCGAATCAGAAAAAATCGTAAACCGAATGGCTATTTTGACTGGATATGTCCCAGAAAAAACAGCATATAGTGGGGCAGGTTATAAAGACTGGTTCATTCAAGAATTTCGAAAGCCAGGATTTACAATTGAGGTAGGTATTGGGATTAATCCTTTACCTGTATCTCAATTCCCGCAAATTTATCGAGAAAATCTAACTGTTTTATTAGAAGCCCCTTTACTTTAAAAAATTAACAGAGTTCATCGTTAGATGAACTCTGTTAATTTTAATGTCACTTATTTACCTTCACTATATCTTGCAACACATTCTTCGTATAATTGAATAGCTACTTCTTTGTCCTTCCATCCTTCAATATTGGTTATCTTGTTTTCTAAGTCTTTATAGACTTTAAAGAAATGTTCGATCTCCTTCAAAATATGTGATGGCACATCGTTTAAAGTATTGACTTCTTTAAATCGCGGATCATCAGCTGGAACAGCTAATAGTTTTTCATCTTGTCCTTTATCATCAGACATAATAAGAACTCCGATCACTCTTGAACTGATCACACAGCCAGGAAAGGTTGGAAATGTTGTCAGTACAAGAATATCTAATGGATCTCCATCAAGAGCCAAGGTGTTTTCAAGATAGCCATATTCAGTAGGATAATGTACAGGCGAGTATAATACTCGGTCTAAACGAAATACCCCCTTTTCCTTATCAAACTCATATTTGTTTTGACTACCTGTTGGAATTTCAATAAATGCATCGACGATTAAGTCTTTAGACATGAATGTTGCCTCCTCAATTCATTATGTATCATATTTTTTGTTTACATTTGACATTATAGCAATTTGAACAAATAAAGCAAATATAGGTAGAAGCAAAAAACCACCTAGAAAATCTAGGTGGTTTTATGTAAGTCATATTATTCTTCAACTTTGATGGAGTCAGTTGGGCAACCTTCAGCTGCATCACGAACATCATCTTGAAGTTCTTCAGAGATTTCAGCTGTTCCTTGGTTGTCGTCTAAAATGTTATATGCAATACCATCATCATCGTAATCGAATACATCAGGAGCTGTTGCACCACATGCTCCGCATGCAATACATGTATCTTTATCTACCCAAGTTTTCATATTTTTCACCTCCCATATAAGTTGGATGTCCACCAACTCATTGTCCACTTCCCTTTTCTATTGTAGAATGTCTTTTAATATAATGCAATACTTGAAATTTAAAGTTTTTTAACTCAATCAATTAAAATTTGGAATTTTGGGTAAGGGTGCTCCTTGATACCAATCTTTATATAATAAAAAGTCCTTTTCATGAATTGCATTTGTCGAGATAAGAAATTGAATCAGTTCTTCTAAATTCATTGTAGTGTCTCGATTTGCTTTGGCATAGGCATCAATATGAACCGTTATATCTTCAGGTTTGTAAAAAGTGATGATCGTATCCTTTGCCAAGATCATGGCAATGATATAGTTCTTTTGGTGAATACTTGCCTTATTCCACTCATTCCAATTCACAAGTGACTCATCAATGTATTGGCTGATAGGATTCCTATTTTCCTGCTCCCAAACCCATATATGTCGATAAAATTGAGTTTGGCTTTGCAAATAATATTGAATCGCTTGATTTAATAATTCATGTCTATTAGGATTTTCTAGATATTGTTTCATTTGCTCCAAGCTTTGTTGAATTAGTTCAATACTCTTTTGTAAATAGGGAGAACTAAATTGATACTTGGTCATGTTCGTTTTCATTTCTTCAACAGATTTTTGCATGGAATTTACCATGTTAAGATCTATAGGGGATTGGTTTATTTTCTCATACACTTCTTTAAGCCACAGTTGAGTTGGTAAAAAAATAAGTTTATTAAAACTGATGATTTCAGCTTCTGTATAGGTGTTTTGATCAATATTTGTTGGCACATTAGCTTTTAATTGTTTTTCCATCACTTTTGCTCCTAAGAAAAAGCCTGTTAAAAATAAAATCAAAATAAACAAAATATAGTAAATAACAAAAAAATCTTTTTTAGATAAACGACTTGAATTCATAGAATCCTCCTACCAAATTTTAATTCTAATAGTTTTAGTATAAAAAAAACAAAAAGATAAATCTATGATAATATGTTACTAGAATGTTACACTTTTTATTGTTCATGATAGCCCACAAAAGTGACGAACTCATTCGAAGCATATTCCGATTACTTTTGTGGGGTCCCATTATAATAATGAAAAGAAAGTTTCTTTCTTTACAATTTAAAAAGGAATGATCACATGGTTCCCTTTTTTATCTTATGGGTGGTTTATCAATTAAATGGAGATCGCTCCATTACTGGGGTGGTGAGGATTTTAAAAGGATCGTATGCAAAGCAAACCATTCAAGATACGCAATTTTACAACCTTCATCCCTATTATGGGCTGTTTGATGGAATCTCGGCTAATGAAATAATAAATCAAATTGAAGAATTAACAAAACACCATTTTCTTTATATACAAAATGAACAATTGATCATTACTCCACAAGGTATCAATCAGTTAGATAAATTGAAGAGGAATATTGTTAAGAATCAACTATTTCATATCGAGCAAGATCATTCTATCTTATTAATTGATCGAACTACGAAAAATACGTTTTGGAAAAGATTAAGTTTGTTAATTCAAACATTATCTTATTTATCATACCATGATTTTCATTTTTCACCGGTGATTTCAGATCTTCCTGTTCAGAAATGGGTAAAGAAGCTTTTAATCTCGAATACAACAGATAGGGTGCAACGACTAACGAATCAGTTACATCTTGAAATGAATCAATTAAAAGATGATTTATCTGAACCAGAACAAAAAATACTTTTGTATCGTTTATCTGGACGACATCGAATGGCTTTTACATGGAGGCAACTTGAAGAAGAATTGGGCTATTCTATTCAAGAAATAAAGATTATGTTTAATAATTTGACCTATCGTTTGTTGCAAAAGGTTTATCATGACCCAACTCGTTTTAAATTATTGAATATGATATCAGAAATTGATAATAAAAGAAGTTATTTGTCTCCATCAACCATAAAAACGATGCAACTTTTAAATCATGGATTTTCAATTGAAGAAATTGCAAAAAAAAGAGGCTTAACAGAAGGTACGATTTATGATCATATCGTGGAGATCATTTTACATTCACCCATTGATCTCACAAGATTTACAGATGAATGGAAGATTGAACAAATTAGAGAGTTGTATCGATCTATAGGTTCAACAAATCTATCTGAATATAAAAAGAGGCTTGATCCAGCAATTTCATATCATGAAATACGTATGGTTTTAGCGGATCAAATAAAAACAAAAGAGTGATTGAAGATGTTAACAAAATATTTATCACGGTACTTTGGCTATGACTCATTTCGTGATGGGCAAGAAGAAATTATTCAACATCTTCTAAAAGGGGAGCATGTGCTAGGGGTATTGCCAACTGGTGGTGGGAAATCAATATGCTATCAACTACCTGCACTTCTTTTTCCAGGGATAACGATTGTAGTATCACCACTTATTTCCTTAATGGAAGATCAAGTTATACAATTAAAAAATATGGGCCTATTTATTGCTACATATATCAACAGTCAACTTTCTTATGAAGAGATCGTTTATAGATTGAAAGGTTTAGAACAAGGGAAAACTAAAATTTTGTATGTTTCACCAGAAAAACTACAGCAAGAAGCATTTTTTAATCGTTTAAAAAAAATGAATATCTCTCTTTTTGTGGTAGATGAAGCTCACTGTATCTCTCAATGGGGACATGATTTTAGAACGGACTATTTGCGATTAAGAGATTATATAGTTCAACTCAATGAGCCTACAGTCCTTGCATTAACAGCCACAGCAACCCCAATTGTTCAGGAAGATATTATTGAACAATTAGGCCTACAACAAATGTATAAAATCGTTACATCCCTTGATAGGAAAAATATTGCTTATGAAGTGATTCAAGTAGACACGATCGAAGAGAAAAAGGTAGTATTGTTTAATTTGCTTGAACATCTTCAAGGGCCGGGAATCATTTATGTAAATACTAGACTCACAAGTGAATGGCTATCTGATGAGTTAAAAAGAAATGGATTTAATCGCATAGAAGCTTACCATGCTGGATTACCTAATGAAGATCGATTGATTATTCAACAACAATTTATGCGAGAGGATCTAAACGTTATTATTGCAACGAAGGCATTTGGTATGGGGATAAATAAGAAGAATGTCAGGTTTGTCATTCATTATGATATCCCAGCAAATATCGAAAGTTATTTACAAGAGACCGGAAGAGTAGGAAGGGATGGAAAACAAGGATATGCTGCTCTCATCTATCAAAAAGGAGATGAAGAGACATCTATCCATCTTATCGATAACGAATATCCCGATAAGGAAAAAATACAGTTGGTTTGTCAACAAATCAATCAACAAAAGAAAGAAAATAATTTCAGAATAGAAGATTTTAAACAAGGGACAATATCTGAACAACAGTTAGAATTGATATTTTTTTATTTAGAAAAAATGGGCCATATTTCTTGGTTGAAAACAAAGAGTGGCTATAAAGTACAAAGGAATGAGGATATTTTATCTAATCGGTGTATAAAAGAACTTGAACAAATTTTTGAACAACGCAAAAGAAAACGATATGGTGAAGTGAATCACATGATTCAATTTGTCAACCAAAAGACTTGTAGACGGTTAAGCATTTTGGAGTATTTTTACGAACAAAATCTGGATAAGCCCGCCTTTTGCTGTGATATATGTGGTATAAAGATAGAGAAGATCTTTGAAAAAAGGGAAAAAACGATACAATACAATGCATGGAGTTGGGAACAGGAGTTATCTAAATTGCTTCCCATATCAAGGAGCGCTTATGAAAAAGAGAGAAAAAATTGATATAGAATCATTACCTGTAAGAGTATTGGTTATCAATCTTTACCTGACTCAATTTATTTCAGTAGGACTTGCGTTTATCCTCTATTTAATTTTACACAAAATGAATCCCATTGAAGCTATTGTGTCCATTTTACCCGGCAAATTGATTCAACCTGTGTTGGTTGGTTTTCTTTTTAGTCTCGTTGTTATAGTTGTTGACATCATACTATCAAAGAAATTACCTGAAAAATGGTTAGATGATGGAGGCATAAATGAAAAATTATTTCGCCATTTACCCATCTGGCATATTGCTATTATTACGGTAATGGTTGGTTTTGTTGAAGAATTTTTATTTAGAGGTGCCGTTCAATCTTATCTTGGCGTTTTTCTCACCAGTCTTATTTTTACTCTGATCCATTTTAGGTATTTAAAAAAATGGGTGCTCATTTCTATGACTTTTCTTATTAGTCTTGGTCTTGGATATTTGGTGATTTTAACTGGCCAATGGATTAGTGCATTTGTTGCTCATAGTATGATAGATTTTGTTCTGGGTATACTCATACGAAAGAATTGGTTATGAATAGCAAGCTTAAGCCTCAATGCAGGATTTTGGCTCATTTTATCGAATAAGAAGGTGGAAGAGGCAACAATCGAAAGGTAGATGTAATGATGGAACAGGTAAGTAAACAAGAAAATATTGAATACAGTTCACTACCACCCAGGAAGACAATTCATAAAAACAAAAAGAAAGCAAAAAAATATAAAATTAATCTATTACAACTGATTGTTGGAGCTTTTATCCTTCTAATCTTTATAACAGGCTATATCTTATACCCTGATCATGAAGCAAGAAAAGAACAAAATGGGATTCCTATCAATCCTCCTAATTTTGAAGTCATACAACCAGAGAGCAATCTTTCTTCTAATCAAAATTTAAATCCTAATCGTGAGAAGGATCAAAACGAGGTTGTTCAAGAAATAGAAACAAAAGAAGAAACAAAAGAAAGTATTCATATTGTTAAGCCTGGTGAGAATTTGTATAGAATTTCATTAAAGTATTATCAAAGTGGGAAATATGTCTCAGCATTAGCAAAATATAATGGTCTAAAGAATAGTGATGACCTATATGCAGGGTTTAAATTAAAAATTCCTGATAAATCATTGTTACAATAAACATTTTAAATTAATACATCCATAACATACGATTCATCTTTTATTGATGATTTTTTTTTTGCAGAAAATGTCATTTATAATCTGTTATAGTCGATAAAAATAATCTGTTATATATCTCATTATTTAGATAAAGATTAGTAAGTTTTTGAAAAACGTATTTGCACCAACAGTTTTCACTATGTACGTGTTGTTAACTAAGTGATAAATAAAAATTTTTCCGTATCTGTTGCTATATAATATTTATACTGTTATAATCAAAAATGAAAATAAGTTTTTATGTAATTGACTTATTTACACAGCGGATATAATCAACAAATAGAAAATATTGTTATATCCTTTGTTAAGTGTCTGTTACACTATTTTAGATCTAATGGGTGAGGAGGTATATAAATATGTCAAAATTACCAATTAAAAATGAGCTAGGTTTTTTTGAAATTCGTTTAGAGTCTATTGGGGGACTTGGTGCTCATTTAGCAGGAAAAATGTTAGCAGAAGCTGGCGTACTTGGGTTAGGTCTTAATGGTGCCCACTTTTCTTCCTATGGGTCAGAAAAGAAGGGTTCTCCTGTAAAATCCTTCATTCGCTTTGGGGAAGGTGAGATTCGGGCAAGTAGTCCAGTAGAACGCCCACACATTGTTGGGGTATTCCATGAAAATCTTTTTAAAACGATCGATGTTGCAAACGGTTTATATCCAGATGGAGTAATCATTGTCAACACAACAAAATCTCCAGATGAGATTCGTGAAAAACTTCATATTAAATCTGGAACAGTTGCAGTCATTGATGCGTTAGGAATTTCAGTAGAAGAAAAAACTCGTGTAAATACAGCAATGTTAGGTGCACTTTTCCGTTTTGCTGACTTCTTAAATCCAGAAGCCATGAAAAATGTAATTCGTGCTACCTTTGAAGAAAAGTATCCGAAATTAGTTGATTCCAATATTCGTACCTTTGACCGTGGATTTAATGAAGTTAAGTTTAAAACTTACGAAGCTGAAGAAGGGGCTAAGGCTGAATATGTACGTCCAAAGCCAGTATTAGGTTATGAAACTCAACCTATTGGTGGAGTGATTCTTAATCCAGGGAATAGTATTCTTAAAGACTTAAGTGGTTCAAGGGAAGGCTTCTTACCTGCTTTTGAAATAGAAAAATGTATTAACTGTGCTTCCTGTGACATTGCTTGTCCTGATGGTTGCTTTGTATGGGAAGAAAAAGAAGACAAGAAAGGTCGTCCACAATTATTCTTACAAGGAATCGACTATCAATATTGTAAAGGTTGCCTAAAATGTGTAACAGTATGTCCAACACAAGCACTCACTACATTGAGAGAAACTGAGGGATATGCTGATGAACATCGAGTACCACATCAATTTGTTTTAGCATCTAATTAAGGGGAGGGGTTATAATGGCTATCGAAGAAAAAGATTTAAAGATAGAACAAAAAGTAGATATAAAAACAGGTAATGAAATGGCAGCTTTATCTGTTGCACAGATTAACTTCCACGTGATGGGTTATTTTCCAATCACCCCATCTACTGAAATTGCAGAATTTCTAGATGAAATGAAAACACGTGGTGAACATGATATCGTCATGATCCCTGCTGATGGCGAACACGGTTCTGCTGGTATCAACTTTGGGGCTGCAACTGGAGGCGGACGTGTATTTAATGCAACCAGTGCAAATGGATTCTTATATATGTTAGAACAATTACCAGTTCAATCAGGTTCCCGTTTTCCAATGGTGCTTGATTTAGTTACTCGTTCTGTCAGTGGGCCTTTGAACATTCGTGGAGATCATTCTGACCTATACTACGGATTAAATATAGGATGGCCAATTCTTATTGCTAGAGATCCACAGGCTGTATATGATATGAATATTATCGCTACGCGACTAGCTGAACATAAAGATGTACGTTTACCTGTCATTGTAGCTTATGACGGTTTTGTGACTTCTCACCAAAAACGAAGAGTACACTATTTTAATGATCGTAAAATTGTTCAAGATTTTGTTGGAGAAATGCCAGAAGGTTTTGTTCACGCATTAGATCCTAAGAATCCTGTAACGATTGGTCCATATATGAATGATGATTATATCAATAATAAATATCAACAATCACTAGCTATTTACAAAGCTGGAGAGGTATTTAAGCAAATTGCGGCTGAATATAAAGATTTATCAGGACGCGAATATCCTGTTTTAGATGAATATATGATGGAAGATGCGGAAGTAGCTTTATTCTTACTTGCATCTGCTGCTGAAACAGCGAAAGATGTAGTAGATAAGCTTCGTAAGCAAGGAATAAAAGCTGGGGTTATTTCACCTAATATTATCCGTCCATTCCCAGCAGAAGAAATCCGTAAATCCTTGAAAAATGTGAAAGCTTTACTTGTAGGTGAACGAGCTGACTCATACGGTTCTAATGGTGGTAATTTATCTCATGAAATTAAAGCAGCCCTTCAGGAAGATAAAGAAAACCAAACGATTGTATTAACTCGAATCTTCTCATTAGGTGGAAAAGATTTCTATTTCGATGAGGCTGAAGATTTCTTTAAGTTAGCTATTGATGCTGCAGAAAAGGGTTATGCAGAAGTACCTTTTGACTATTATGGTGTTAACCCTGGTGATCCTGATAAAGCACCTAAGCGCGTTCTTGAACCAGTAAATACTGATGAATTTAAAACAGGACTTATTAAGGTTGAAAAGGACGAAAATACTGGAAAATTGAATGTAAAAATTCCACCTTTACGTCAATTGATGAAAAAACCTAGACGTTTAGCTCCTGGTCATGGAGCATGTCCAGGCTGTGGAATTTTCCCTGGATTAGAAACGTTCTTTAAAGGAATTGAAGGGGATATCGTTGTTCTTTTCCATACTGGTTGTGGAATGGTTGTTTCTACAGGTTATCCTTATAGTTCACATAAAGGAACTTATATCCACAATCTTTTCCAAAACGGTGCTGCAACGCTTTCAGGATTAGTAGAAATGTTCTGGGAGAAAAAACGCCGTGGAGAAATAGAAGTAAGTGACGACTTCACCTTTGTAATGGTTACTGGTGATGGAGGTATGGATATTGGTATGGGTCCATCGATCGGTGCTGCATTACGTAACCATAAAATGATTATTATTGAATATGATAATGAAGGATATATGAATACAGGAAGTCAGCTTTCTTATTCTACGCCAATTGGGCATATGACATCTACTTCTGGTGTAGGAGAAAAACAAGGTGGTAAAGAAACTCATCACAAAGACACGGCTCAAATTATGGCTGCAACAAATATTCCATATGTTTTTACTGCAACAGAAGCATTTCCTCAAGATTTAATTAAAAAGGCAGCAAAAGCACAATGGTATGCACAAAATGAAGGATTAGTTTATGGTAAAATTTTAATCACTTGTACGTTAAACTGGAAAGTGAAAGATGATCAAGGAGCTGCTATTGTTGGCACAGCGGTTAATTCTTGTTTCTTCCCACTTTATGAGGTTGAACATGGTGTAACGACTATCACTTATAATCCAGAAGAAAAAGGGAAAAGGGTACCCGTAAGTGAATGGTTAGGAATGCTAGGTAAAACAAAACATTTACTAAAACCTGAATACGAATCAACACTTAAAGCATTTGAAAATGAAGTGGAACTTCGTTGGCAGCGTCTAAAAGCTAAACACGAAAATCCATTATTGTAATCAAAGGAAGGACCTCAATGAGGTCCTTTTTCCGTTCTATTTAGCTTATTTTTTAATAAGTTAGATAGAGGGGGATGTTTTTATGTTTCCAATATTATATCTTTTCCAAGTTATGATTGCCGCGATTTTAGCATGGTACACAGTTTATGGGTATGCTGGTTCACCTTCAACAGGAGATCAATTATCAGATTGGGTTTCTTTTTTTATAGCTGAAAAACAAAATCTTTTTTATACCTTTGCACTATTATATTTGATCATGTTTATTTTAAGTAAGCCTACAAAATATGCAATTAAAATTCTAAAAAATCGAAAAATATCTATGTATCAATGGAAAAAATGGCAAGCGATCAGCTTATTATTAATTATTTTTGATGTATATTTCTATCTTATTATTGAAGTTAACGTTTATTTTTTCATTCCTTTTTTGTTATTTTTGATCGTAAAAACTTTTACACGCAAAGAGCAAGGGCTATTTCAAAAATAGCTCTTTTTTATTAAATAAATTCAGAAAAAATAAAAAAATTTTCAAAAACTTGTTATAATGAAAATAAATAGAATATTTAGATAAGATTCAGAGGGTGGGGCGAATGGAACGAGAATATTTAAAAAAGGGAATATATAATGTTAAAGCCATTTCAAAAAAGTTAGGAATACAACCTGGCACATTAAGAGCCTGGGAAAGAAGATACAAGATCGTTACCCCGAAACGAAATGAGGTTGGTCACCGAATTTATTCCGAACATGATCTAATGGTTTTAAAGTGGCTTGTAGATAAAGTCCAACAAGGTTTTACGATTAGTCAAGCGGTTGATTTACTTCTAGAAGAAGAAAAAAATTTAACTTCATTAATACCTTCGGATGAGATCTTGAATCTGAAAAAGGAGGAGATCCAAAAAAAGATATTCAATTCGCTTTTGGAATTTAATGAGGTAGAAGCTGAAGAATTGATCAATTATGCATTAAGTTTTTATCAAGTAGAAACCATCCTAATGGACATTTTATTACCGATTGCAAAATCAAGTGAGGGAATTACTAAATCGATCACAGAAGGTCAATTGAGATATATTAAAAATTGGATTCGAATTAAAACATTATCTATTTATCAACGAATCCCAATCCGGCCTATATTACCAAAAGTACTTACAATATCGGCATCTGATGAACTAGATGAACTAGTGATTATCATATTATCTATTTTTTTAAGACTTAGAGGCTTCGAAGTGTATTACTTAGGACAATCTTTAGATAAGAAAATTATAATGACCTTGTTACATAAACTAGACCCGGTTTTCCTTTTCACTATCGAAACAGAAGAGCTTACAGTGATAAATCATCTTTTGCCTTGGTTATATGAAAACTTTTCACATGTGAAATTAGGAATTTTAGGTGCTAAATCAGAAGAGAGCCAAAAACATCATTTGGGAGAAAGTATGAAAGAATGGGAAAACTGGTTGAATGCTAACTTAAATACAAATGATATGTTGATGAATTCGTAAAGCTTCTTAGATGAAGCTTTTTCTTTTTTCAATTTTATTTACTATCTAAAAAGTTTTGTAAAAAAGAAATTTTACTATTGCGAAGATAACGGTTTTATTATTTAATTAGTATAGTAGCTAGAACAGGTGACCTGATGACCTAACTATCATAACTAATGGAAGGGATTGTATACCTTAAAAGGATAACGCTTTCACTAATTCTAGCTATAATAGATAATAAATATAGGGGAGAGTAAGATATGTGGAAACAAATGTATGATCCAATGAATTCAATTTTTTTATCAGCTCTTATAACTACGATTCCAATTTTTTATTTTCTTTGGGCACTAGCAATTAAAAAAATTAAGGGACATATTGCTGGATTAACAACAGTTGGTTTAGCTATTTTAATTTCCATCATTGCTTTCAAAATGCCTGTTAAACTTGCAATGATTTCGACCAGTTATGGTGCTCTCATGGGATTATTCCCTATTAGTTGGATCATTGTATCTGCAGTATTTTTGTATAAAATTACAGTAAAGACTGGGCAGTTTGATATTATACGTAATTCAATTGTTACAATCACAGAAGATCGAAGGTTACAAACTCTGCTAATTGCTTTTTCATTTGGTGCATTTTTGGAAGGAGCCGCTGGTTTTGGTACACCAGTAGCCATTTCTGCTGCACTACTTACTGGGTTAGGGTTTAATCCTTTATATGCAGCTGGATTAAGTTTGATTGCCAATGTTGCGCCTGTTGCATATGGAGCAATTGGAATACCTATTACTGTGGCAGCAAAAACCACAGGAATTGATGCGATGGCAATTAGTCAAATGATCGGTCGACAAATGCCCTTCTTATCCTTATTAACACCTTTTTGGTTAGTTTTTATTATTTCTGGTTGGAAAGGTATGAAAGAGGTATTACCTGCGATTCTTGTTTCTGGAGGATCTTTTGCTATAGCACAATATCTAACTTCAAACTTTATTGGACCAGAATTACCTGATATAACGGCTGCTTTATTAAGCCTTTTAACAACAGCATTATTTCTTAAAGTATGGAAACCAAAACAAACTTTCAGATTTGAAGATGAGAAAAATGATTTATTAAATAAAGTGGTTTCAAGTAGAGAAACATATACCTCTTTACAAGTCATAAAAGCATGGTCACCATTTATTTTACTTACTGTTTTTGTAATCTTATGGGGTATTCCAGTAGTTCAGTCTATTTTAACAAAGACAAATATTTTGTTTAATATTCCTGGGCTTCATGAGGCCGTGATCAAAACTACACCAATTGTTCCTAAGGAATACGCCTATGAAGCAACTTTTAAATTTGACTGGCTTGCGACTGCTGGTACTGCAATCTTTTTAGCAGCATTCATTAGCAAGTTTATAGCTGGAATGAAAATGAGTGAGTGGTTAAAGACGTTAAATGAAACAGTAAAAGAATTAATCTTTCCACTAATTACAATCGTTTCTGTGTTAGGGTTAGCCTATATTTATAACTATTCTGGAATGAGTGCTACTTTAGGATTAGCTCTATCAAGAACAGGACATCTTTTCCCGTTCTTTGCCCCGATTTTAGGGTGGCTGGGAGTATTCTTAACTGGTAGTGATACTTCTGCCAATGCTTTATTTGGCAACTTACAAAAGATTACAGCCAATCAAATAGGTGTTGATCCCATTCTTACGGTGGCAGCAAATACAAGTGGTGGTGGGACTGGGAAGATGATCTCACCACAATCTATTGCAATTGCAACTGCTGCAACTGGATTAGTGGGTAAAGAAGGAGACTTATTTAGGTTCACATTAAAACATAGTGTTATGTTTGTGATCATCGTTGGAATTATGACTTATATTCAAGCATATTTCTTGACTTGGATGATTCCATAGAATGTTTTCAAAAAATGTATCCTTGTTTATTGAGGATACATTTTTACCTCATAAAAAATGTTGATTTTTTATCTTATTTCGTCTAATATATGTATTGTAATTGTTCCTCGTTAGCTCAGTCGGTAGAGCACTCGGCTGTTAACCGAGTTGTCGCAGGTTCGAGTCCTGCACGAGGAGCCATTTTTATCTCAATTTATGGAAATTTTTATCATCATTTTTTGGAGAGGTGTCCGAGTTGGCCGAAGGAGCACGATTGGAAATCGTGTAGGCGTTAAAAGCGTCTCGTGGGTTCGAATCCCACCTTCTCCGCCATCAAATTGGTAAAGATTTGGAGAGATACTCAAGAGGCCGAAGAGGACGGTTTGCTAAACCGTTAGACCGGGTTACCGGTGCGAGGGTTCGAATCCCTCTCTCTCCGCCATTACTAATGAAGTAAGGGATTCTCACCGCGAGGGGTTCTCCCTCAGCAAGGGTGATGAATCGCAGGAATGTACCTAATAGGTACTTTTTTTATGTAAATTTTGGGTTGTATATAGAAATTCCTATATGTTAATTCTATAAATGAAAGATTTTCATATAGGGGTGAATCATTGATGTTCTGGAATAATCAAAGACGAAAAAATAATTATTTCTTATGGGGTATGTTATTTGGAGTAATTACCGGTGGATTTGTTGCCTATAGAATGATGAACCAACCGATGAAGACAGAAACATCCCAGAAAAAAGTTGAAAGTAAACCTTCAGTAGATCAATCCACGCATACAAACAATCAGAAAGGAATGGAAGTGGAGCAAAAAGACATGAAGCAACTCTTTGATACATTTTTAAATGGTACTGAAGAAGAGTTACGAGCGAAAGCAAATGAACTGAATTAACTAAAGGATTTAAAAAAGCACTAATTTGTAAAAGCATCCAAACATTTGGATGCTTTTTATTGAGCTCTCCAGAAAAGTAGTCTGAAAACGATTCGAAGAAATTGGTCGCTTTTGAGGATTTTCTTATGCAACTCTTTTCAATTTGAAACGTAAAATGATGTATAAGCGTTAAATAATAAGACTTAGTTTTCAAACATATCATTTATTGTTATAATATAATTTATACTTTTATTTATTACATTTTCGAACTAAAGTAGGCTATTCATCATATTCTGTATTACAGGTTTTGTAATTTGAAAGGGGGGTCCCTATCATGCGCGTAGAACGATTAGGTAAAGACAAAATCAAAATCTTTTTAACCTTAGATGATTTGAGTGATCGTGGCATTAAAAAAGAAGATCTTTGGACAGACGTACCTAAAGTGCATGATCTATTTAATGAGATTATGGAAGAAGCTTATGAGGAATTAGGATTTGAATTATCAGGACCCGTCGCTGTAGAAATATTTGCTCTTCCTGCACAAGGGATGGTTGTAATTGTATCGAAAGGAAAAGAACAGATTTGGGCAGATGAAGAGACTGATGAAGATCTATTTGCTTTGGAAGTTACTTTAGAGGAATCAGATTCTATCATCTTTGCTTTTAAGGATTTTGAAGATCTAATCGAAGCAGCCAAGCGAGTAAATTCATATTTAATGTATGGTGGAGAATTATACTTCTATAAAGGACATTATATTTTAGTTTTTGATCAAATGGACGTTCTAGACAAAAATGTAGATGATTTCATTGCATTGCTTTCAGAGTATGGAGAAGTGTCTCCAATATCAAAAGCCGTTCTTGAAGAATATGGGAAAGTAGTTGTGAAAGAGGATGCAGTTAAAATTTTAATTAACCACTTTTCATAAATAAACATACAGACAGTCATGAGGAGTTGAATGGTTTGTTAAATGTTGCTGTGATTTATGGAGGAAAATCAAAAGAAAGAGAAGTTTCGCTAAGAAGTGGTAAAGGTGTAGCTAATGCGTTAAAAGCAAAAGGGTGTAATGTAAAAGAGATAGATTTTACGTCTATGGATTTTATATCTAGTCTTCAAGGAGTCGATCTCGTTTATTTAGCATTACATGGCCGATTTGGAGAAGATGGTCGGATTCAGGGCTTATTAGATATATTGGAGATTCCTTATGTTGGGTCTGGAGTCCTTGCAAGCGCTCTAGCTATGGATAAAGCGAAAGCTAAAAGAATTTTTGACTATGTTGGAATCCGTGTAGCAAAAGATTTATTCGTTCAAATAGAAGATAAAGAAAGATTGAATTTTGATGCGATTGAAGAAGATTTTGGATTTCCTCTTGTTGTTAAACCTAATCAAGAAGGCTCCACGATTGGTCTCTCCATTGTTAAGAATAAAAGTGAGTTAAAAGAAGCCATAAATCATGCATTTACCTTCGATAAACAAATTCTTATTGAAGAATTTATTTCTGGTACTGAAGTGACAGTGGCGGTGTTAGAAACAGCATCAGAGATTCAAGCTTTACCAATCATTGAAATTATACCAAATAAGAATCAGTATTATGACTATGAATCAAAATATGCCCCTGGTGGTAGTGATCACATTATTCCTGCAAGAATTAATAAAGAAACTGAAGGTTTATTGAAAAAATGGGCAATAGAAGCACATCGCCAATTAGGATGTGAAACTTTGTCTCGAGTTGACTTTATTATTCCTAGCGATGGAAGTTTACCAGTTATTTTAGAAGTAAATACTTTACCTGGAATGACAGAAACTAGCCTTTATCCCGATGCAGCCAAAGCAATTGGGTTAAGTTATGAGGATATTGTATACAAATTGGTTGAAATTACATTGAATAAACAAAAATAATAAAATTGACCTATAAAAGACCTATTTTTTATAAAAACAGGTCTTTTTTTCTTAGTTCATATTATTTTTTTATAATGCCAACACTCTATTTGTTGCTTTAGACCTAGATACAAAATAGGTCTTTTTGATTTGTTTGGAATTTGTTAACATTTTCAATATAGGCATTAACGCTTGATTATGTTAACAATGTTACACTTTTAGTCAAATTTACAGAGATTTTATAAAGAAATTGTCGAAACGTGAAGGAATTTAGTGCTACAATATGGAATGATGTTATCTTAGGAAAAACCTCTTAAGGAGGATTAGATATGAATATATTTTCAAACAATATCAATTTATTACAACGGGCGTTAGATGTATCATCTTTACGACAAAAAGTGTTAAGTAATAACATTTCTAATGTTGATACACCAGGATATAAAACATTGGACGTCTCTTTTGAAGATATCTTAAAAAATGAACAGGAGAAAAGTATAAAAATACCCAGGTTTAAAGGCTATCGAACTGATCCTAGACATATAGCTATCGGTTCACAAATGAACGATTTGTTTCAACCGAAAATAGTAGTTCAAAACCAGACTTCTATTTTTAATCATGAAAATAATGTTGATATTGAATCAGAAATGACCAAGTTAGCAGAGAATAACCTGTGGTATAATACCTTAACCCAAGTCACGAATAAAGAATTTGGTATGTTACGTTATGTAATTACAGAGGGGAGAAGATAATCAATGAAATTATTTTCGACTATGGATATTAGTGCCTCTGCTTTAACTGCCCAAAGACTAAGAATGGACGTTATTTCTTCTAACATTGCAAATGCAGAAACAACTAGGGATAAGTATGTTGATGGAAAATGGCAGCCTTATACTCGGAAAATGGTTGCTTTACAACCAAATACTAGCCTAAGTTTTGACACGGTTTTAAATCAGTATACTGCTGATACATCCTATGTAGCAGGAGTGAGAGTATCTAAAATTGTTGAGGACAAAACACCTTTTAAACAAGTATATCAACCTAACCATCCCGATGCAGATGAGAATGGTTTTATTTCCTTGCCAAATGTAGATATATTGAAAGAAATGGTAGATATGATATCGGCAACACGAGCTTATGAAGCGAATGTCACAGCATTAAACTCTACTAAATCGATGTTGATGAAAGCTTTAGAAATTGGAAAATAGAAAGGAAGTTTTTTAAATGGTAGAAAATATTAGTCTACTTACGGGCTTGTCGAATAATATAACAAATCAAAAATCTATACAATCTGTCCCAAATGCTTCAACTCCTTTTTCTGATGTTTTAAATAATGCTTTAAAACAAGTAGATGAAGATCTTAAAACAGCTTCGGTATTAAGTAATAAAGTTGCAACTGGAAACGTGACAGACCTTCATCAAGTGATGATTGGGCTCGAAAAGGCAAACCTGGGTTTACAACTAACTGTTCAGGTTAGAAATAAAGCAGTTGAAGCTTACCAGGAAATCATGAGAATTCAAGTATAATTCCTTGGTAGGTGAGGAGAGATCACATTGTGAATGATTTTTTGATGAAATATAAAACTAGATTTCTAAATTTCTGGCAACCATTAGAGAAAAAAAGAAAAATCATGCTCATTTCTACAGCGATTCTATTACTGAGTTCTTTAACTATTTATACGATTTTAGCTACTAGAACACAATATGAATTAGCATTTAGAGATTTGAATGAAAAACAAGCAGGGACAATTGTCAAAAAATTAGATGAGATGGGAGTTCCTTACCAATTAAGTGCTGGTGGGACAAGCATTCTTGTACCTGAAGCCCAAGTGTCAAAAGTGAAGGTCACCTTGGCACAGGAGGATGTTTTGGGAAGTGGAAATATTTATTCTAAATTTTGGGATAATTCTTCTTTTGGAATGACTGATTCTCAATTTAAAGTTCTGGAACGAGGAGCAATAGAACAGGAATTGCGTGATCTAATCGTTAACGGAATAAAAGGTATAAAAGATGCACAAGTGATGATTACAGTACCAGAGGAAAAAGTTTTCTACAGTGAGGATCAGGATAAGTCAACTGCCTCTGTCGTAGTAGACGTTGATCCAAGTGAGCAATTAAGTCCAAATCAGATTAAAAGCATGTATAAATTAATATCTTTAAGCGTTCCTAATCTTCCTGTGGAAAATATTACTGTAGTAGACCAGTATGGGGAAACATTGGAATACATAACAAATGACCAAGGGTCAATAAATCTAAATTCATATGATCAACAGAGACAAATCCAATTAAAGTTTCAACAAGATCTTAAGAAAGATTTAGAAAGAATGTTAGGTACGGTTCTTGGACAAGATAAAGTAATTGTTACCGTTTTTGCAAAAATGAATTTTGATCAAGAAAAAACGGTTCAAAACCTTAAAGAACCTGTTATAGACGGTAGAGGAATTGAACGTAGTGTTGAAAAAATACAAGATTCTTTCACTGGGCAAGGAAGTACACCAGGTGGAATAGCTGGAACAGGGAATACACAAGTTCCTACCTATCAATCAGGAGATAGTAATGCCGGTAGTTCCGAACATCTTGAAGAAAGAATAAATTACGATGTGAATGAAATAACCAAGGAAATTGTCAGCAGTCCTTATCGATTAGAAGATTTAAGTATCAATGTAGTTGTTGATTTAAAAGACGACACAGATCCGAATTCACAAGCTGCACAAACCAAACAAGCGATTAGAGATTTAATTAAACCAATTGTTTTGGCTGCCATTGGTAATCAATCTGATAATTCTTTAAATCAAACAGCAATCGATCAAAAAATAGCAGTTGTAGCTCATACCTTCCAAAGTCAGTCACCATTAGTGAACAATAATGGCGGGTCGATGAATCCCCTCCTATTTTATGGTGCAATTGGATTATCTGTATTAGCTATTGGTGGAGTTAGCTATACTGTCGCAAGACGTAGGCGTAAAAAGCGCGAAGATGAAGAAGAACTTGTATCAACTGAAGTAAATCCTCCAGAATTTGATTTTACCCCAGTGTTGACTGAGGAAGCAGCACTTCTTCAAGAAATACAAAAATTAGCCAAACAAAAACCGGAAGAATTTACAAAATTAGTACGAGCTTGGTTATCAAAGGAGTAAGGGGGATCGAATAGTGAAATTACAAGAATTAACCGGTAAACAAAAAGCAGCAATTCTATTGATATCTCTAGGGCCTGAAGTATCAGCTCAAATTTTTAAATATTTACGTGAAGATGAAATTGAACAACTTACCCTTGAAATTGCGAATATGCGTAAAGTTGAAACAACAGAAAAAGAAAAAGTGATGCACGAGTTTCATCAACTTGCTATTGCCCAAGATTACATTACCCAAGGTGGAATTGAGTATGCTAAAGATATTTTAGAAAAAGCATTAGGGCAACAAAAGGCAATCGATGTCATTAACCGTCTGACTGCATCATTACAAGTTCGCCCTTTTGATTTTGCTAGAAAATCTGATCCAAACCAAATTCTTAATTTCATCCAAAATGAACATTCGCAAACTATTGCATTAGTTTTATCATATTTGCAAGCGGAACAAGCTGCCATGATCTTATCCGCATTGCCTCAAGATCGGCAAGCAGATGTAGCAAGAAGAATTGCTACAATGGATGCTACTTCTCCTGAGGTGATTAGTCAGGTAGAACGAGTTCTAGAACAAAAACTATCAGCAACAGTACAACAAGATTATACAAGTGCTGGGGGTATTGAGAGTATTGTTCAAATATTAAATGGTGTAGATCGTGGTACAGAAAGAACGATCTTAGATTCACTTGAAATCGAACATCCAGAATTAGCGGAAGAAATTAAGAAAAGAATGTTTGTATTTGAAGATATCGTTAATTTGGATAATCGTTCTATTCAAAGAGTGATTAGGGATGTAGAAAATGCCGATTTACAATTGGCCTTAAAAGTGGCAAGTGAAGAGGTTAGAGATGCAGTATTTCGTAATATGTCGAAGCGAATGGTAGAGACATTCAAAGAAGAAATGGAATTTATGGGGCCTGTTCGATTAAAGGATGTTGAAGAAGCACAAACAAGAATTGTTGCAACCATTCGCCGTTTAGAAGAAGCTGGCGAAGTCATCATTGCACGTGGTGGAGGCGATGATATTATTGTCTAGAATATATAAATCGATTCAATATAAAACAGATCAGAAAAAAGTGATAAACCATATTCAAAAAATCTCGAACATGGTTCCTTCACTAGATTTAGAGGTAGAACAAGAAGAATCTAAAAACGATGAACAAATGACGAAGGTGGATCAGATATTAAAGGATGCCGAGGAAATGGCAGAAAGAATGCTCTACCAAACAAAGATCCAAATTGAAGAAATGAAGGGACAAGCTAAAAGAGAAATTGAAGATTGGTGGGAATATAAAAGACAAGAAGATGCTAATCTTATTGAAATAGTAAAAAAAGATGGGTTTCAGAGTGGTTATGAAGAGGGTTTAAAAAATGCAGAAGCAAAAATGCAAGAACAATATCTCTCTCTATTTGATCAAGCGCAAAAAATACTCAAGGAAGCCTATCAATTAAAAGAACAAATTATTAGTGAAGCTGAACCCATACTTGTTGATTTAAGTGTTTCAATCGCTCAAAAAATTATACTTAAAGAAATTGAAATGAATCCAGATATTATAAAAGCCATTACGAAAGAAGCTTTGAAGCAAACTAAAGAATTAGAAAAAATAACGATCAATGTAAGTCCCAATCATTTTGCGTATTTACATAATGCTAGAGATGAACTGCTTTTAGAACTTCATGGACAAGTTGAATTATTGATTTTCCCCGACCCTACAATCGATCATGGGGGATGTGTGATTCGAAATTCATCAGGTACATTGGATGCAAGAATCGATACCCAATTAGAAGAGATTAAACAAGTACTGATGGATGTAATAGGTAGGCGAATGGAATGACTTCAGGAATTGATGTTGAAAGTTTAAAAGATGCTGTCATTCACTCAAATCCAATAAGAATGTACGGTAGAGTAACACAAGTGATTGGCTTAACGATTGAATCTCATGGACCTGAATGTAAAATTGGTGATGTTTGTTTTATTTACCCTATTGATAGAAATCAATCGGTTAAAGCGGAGGTCGTTGGGTTTAAAAATAATCGAGTATTGTTAATGCCATTGGGAGAACTAGGGTCAATCGGTCCTGGATGCGATGTAATCAATACAGGTTATCCTTTAAAGGTTAAAGTTGGGCTTCCTTTACTTGGGAGAATTTTAAATGGTTTAGGTGAGCCTCTTGATCAAAGACCCCTACCACCTGGACTCGGATTATACTCAACAAATCAGCTTCCTCCAAACCCATTGACAAGACCTAGAATAACTGAACCCATCAGTTTGGGTATAAGAGCAATTGATGCACTTCTTACCGTAGGGAAGGGGCAAAGAATAGGTATTTTTGCTGGAAGTGGTGTTGGAAAAAGTACATTACTTGGAATGATCGCACGAAACACCTCTGCTGATGTAAATGTGATAGGATTAATCGGTGAGCGGGGAAGAGAGGTTAGGGACTTTATTGAGAGAGATCTAGGTGAAGAAGGGCTTAAAAAGTCAGTCATTATAGTAGCCACTTCAGATCAACCCGCATTAGTAAGAATCAAGGGTGCAATGATCGCGACTAGTATAGCAGAATACTTTCGCGATAAAGGTTTAAATGTCAATTTAATGATGGACTCTATCACACGTTTTGCCATGGCTCAACGCGAAGTTGGATTAGCAATAGGTGAACCTCCAGCTACAAAGGGATATACACCTTCTGTTTTTGCACTACTACCAAAGTTACTTGAACGAACAGGTACAAATCAATATGGAACAATAACAGCGTTGTATACGGTATTAGTAGATTCAGATGATATGAATGAACCTATTGCTGATGCTGTCAGGGGAATCTTAGATGGGCATATTGTCTTGGATAGAAAATTGGCACATAAAGGCCATTTTCCTGCAATTGACCTTTTAAGTAGTATAAGTCGCTTAATGAAAGATATTGTGGATGTAGAACAGAATGAAGCTGCTGAAAAACTAAAAAGACTATTAGCTGTATATAGAGATGCTGAAGATTTAATCAACATAGGGGCTTATCAAAAAGGTTCGAATCCTTTGATAGATCAGGCGATTGACCTATACCCAATGATTGAAAACTTTACGAAGCAGGGTGTTGATGAAAAAGCAATATTTGAGGATTCAGTAAAGGACTTAATCCATACATTTAAGGAGATTATGGTATGAGGAAATTTGAATTTCATCTTCAAAAGATTTTAGATATGAAAGAAAAAAAGAGAGAGCAAGAGGAATGGAATTATACAAAAATTTTACATCATTTACTCGAAGAAAAAGATCGTTTGACAGAACTTATGAACCAAAAAAATAAGCTGCAGGAGGAAATTATACTTCATCAAAGGCAAGGTATTTTAATCAATCAAATTCATCAGTCCCAGGATTATTTAAGTTATTTAGAAGTCTTGATTGAACAAAAAAAACAAAATGTAAAAAAAGTAGAAGAAGAATTATCTATTAAACAAAAAAAGCTACAGGAATTAAAAATAGATGAAAAGATTTGGACTAATTTGCGTGAAAAAAAATGGCAAGAGTTCGTTATCGAAAATAATCGTTTAGAACAAAAAGAGCTTGATGAATTGGTAACCCAACGTACTTATGTGTAGAAAGGGGTACGAAAATGGAACCAGCTGAACAGCAAAGTTATGGTAAGTTGGAATGGTTTTTTTATATTGTGATCTTACCAGTCTTGTTCATTGCTATCTTAACTGGCATTTTACTGTGGGCTTTAGATTACGATGTAAAAGAAAAAATTTATAGTGCTTTAAATCGAGTACCATATATAGAAAAATTAGTCCCTAGTGAATCAAACATACCAACACAGGATCAAAAAGTGAATAATAAGAATCCTGAACTTGAAACACAAATCAAGGAATTAAAGGCATCACTATCCGAAAAAAATAACTCCATACAACAATTAGAACAAAGTATTACAACTAAAGACGTTGAAATACAGAAGTTGAATCGACAAATTGTTGATCTAACAAAGCAGGTAGATGAAAAAAAATTTTCTGATCAATCTAGGGAACAAGATATTGCTAATTTAGCAAAAATCTATACAAATATGAGTCCGAAGAGTGCAGCGAATATTATTTCAAATCTAAGTAATAGTGAAGCGGTTTTAATTCTAGCACAAATGAATTTAGATGCAAAAAGTCAAATCTTAGAGAAGATGAATCCAGATAAAGCAGCTGATCTATCTATTCTTTTAAAAGATCAGGCTTATTCAAAAGACTTAGATATCCTTGCTTTACAAGAGAGGGTGAATCAATTAACTCAAGAACTTGATCAATTGAAAAAGGATTAAGTCGAATATCAACAGCTTGCATCTACCCTTTCGAACATGAGTCCAGACAAAGCGGCTCAGACAATAATTTCTATTTCTAATCAAAATTCAAATAAAGCTAGAGCAATTCTCCGTGTTATGGATCCTTTATCAAGGTCAAAAATCTTAAATGAAATGGAACCAAATATTGCGGCAAAATTATCTATTGGTTTAGTAAATTAAATTAAATTGAATCATTATCTTAGAAAGGAGGTGAACTAAATGGAGGCTGCTCAAATTACAAATATACAAGAGAATCAAACAATACCAGTTAAAGAAACGAATAAAAGGGAAAAACAACAAGAGACCTCTATCTTTGCAATGCTACTGCATGGGTTCCAGCAAGTTCAAGGAGAACAAGTCTTTTCTGACGATTTACTTATGTCAACATTGAAAACTGATCAGGTAGCTGATCAATCTCTTTTGGAAGAGCAAGTAAAAGCAAAAGGGCTGTTAGAAAATCCAGCTTTATCTGGTTTTGCAAATGGTTCTATTCCTATTTTGACGTTTAATCTTCTTACTTTCACAGGAGATGTTAAGTCAGAAGAAGTAAATCTAGAATTAAGTCAGATTTTGGAGACTTTAAAAACGATAAAAAAACCTACTCCAGAATTGGTAGAAGTTCTCCAAAAATTACCTAATCAGCAGCAACAACTGTTTTCTCGTATTTTACAAGAATCTTTTAATACTCATGAATTAGAAGCCGTTCTTTCTAAGATCAAAATGAAAGATACAGAAATGCCATTAAATATAGTAAATCAATTAGAACAAAATGAGCAATTCAAGCTCCTTTTACAAAAAATAAAAGAGATCCTTAGTGAGAACAAAAGCTTATTTCCTAAATTTGCAAATGAAATAGGTGTTGATAAGATGGGGAATAATCGCAAGGATGATACCCCTGAAACAGGTAAAGTTTTAAATTCTGAAGAAAAAAGTAAGGCCGTCAAAGTAACTAGATTAGGGTCAATTTCACCAATTTCTTCCTCACTAGAATCTTCATCTAATTTGAATGGGATAAAGGATGAAGAAAAGCCTATTCAAAGCTTAGAACTTAAACATGTACAAAGCTATCAATCTGTGAATTTGGGGAAAGAAACGAAAGTCACAAATCAACTGCCTGTTGAACATTTACAACAAGACCAAAACTTCAGCTCTGAGTTAGGAAAAATTTTAATTCGAAATGTTAAATTGCCCAATGGTATTTCTGAAACCAAAATCCAATTGCATCCAGAAGAACTTGGCCAAATGGTTGTAAAGATCTCCCATAATCAAGGTCAGATTTCTGCACAATTTTTGGTGGAATCAGGCTTAAGTAAGGAATTATTAGAAGGTCAAATCCAGCAACTAAAGCAATCCTTTATTCAACAAGGTTATCAGGTTGGACGGGTTGAAATACAGGTTGCTTCTCATTCATCCGCTTATGGTGCAGGTGGTGAATTGGGAAATCATTTTAACTTTTCCCAACAACATTCTTCATATCAACAATCGAAACAGAGAAGGATGAATAGCTATACTAAATCTTATTCGATTGAAGTTGAAGAGTTTTTGGGGGTAGATTCTGAGATAACTGGAATCGATTATACCGTATAAAAGGGGGAAGAACAGTTGAACGTAACTGAGAGCACTTCAACGGCAAGTAATGTAAATTCTCAGAGTGCCCTTTCAGAACAAAGTATTTTAGGAAAAGACGACTTTCTTAAGATATTTGTTACCCAGCTAAAAAATCAAGATCCTTTACAGCCATTGCAAGATCGTGAATTCATTGCACAAATGGCACAATTTAGCACATTAGAACAAATCGCGAATCTGAATAAAACAACAGAGAAAGTTCTTGAGATACAGACTACAATGGCTCAAGAATTTGCTAATCTTAAGGATCCGTCGCTTAATAACTATCAATTGATTGCGAGTTATTCTAATTTGATTGGAAAGAAAGGGTTTTGGTTAGACCAAAATGGAAACGAGACCTTTGGCTCAATACAAAGTATTCTTTTTAAGGAAAACCAGCATTATGTCAATATTGATGGACAAGAATTATTGATCTCTGACTTAGTCAAAATAGAATAGGAGGGGGTGAAATGAGTCAATCTTTTAACATTGGACAATCCTATTTTCCTAAATATCCCCTTCAAACAACAAAAACGGTATCAAAAAAGCATAATATCACAAATTTTAATACCATTCTGAGTGATAAACTAGATCAAGCTAACCAAGGTGTAAAATTTAGTGCGCATGCGCAACAAAGACTGACAAGCAGAGGGATACAATTAGATATAAAATCTATCGATCAACTAAATGAAGCGGTTCAAAAAGCAGCGCAAAAGGGAGCAAAAGATTCATTAATTCTTTTACAAGACCTAGCCTTTATAGTAAATATCCCTAATCGTGTTGTAGTGACAACGATTGATCAGACTTCAATGAAGGAGCATATTTTTACGAATATTGATAGTGCAATTATTTTATAAGGGCTGGACCCATAGTGGGAGGCCTTCACGCCGTTGAAAGATAGATACGGTGAACTAAAGGAGGAAAAAGAATGTTACGAGCATTATACTCAGGTATTTCAGGAATGAGAGGATTTCAGACGAAACTAGATGTAATTGGAAATAATATCGCGAACGTTAACACACCAGGTTTTAAGGCTGGAAGAGTATTATTCCAAGATATTTTAAGTCAGAAAATGTCTGGTATTACTGCACCTGAATTAGGTGTAAGGGGTGGTGTAAATCCTAAACAAGTTGGTTTGGGAGCAAGTATTTCAGCAATTGATACCATTCATACACAGGGTAGTTTTATGACAACAAACGTACCAACTGATTTAGCAATTGATGGAGACGGTTTTTTTGCGGTTAAACAAAATGGAGATGACGAAAATATTTATTTAACTCGGGCTGGAAATTTTACAAAGGATGCTGCTGGTAATCTTGTTACATCTCAAGGATATTTGGTTTTGGGTGAAGGTGGGGATCCAATTAGCTTAGAAGGTGTTCAGGCATTTGAGATTGGTTCTAATGGTGGTATCTATGTGACAAACGCTGATGGTACGATCGAACCGGATCCAATTGCTACAATAGGTTTAGTTAAGGTACAAAATCCAGCTGGTTTGGAAAAAGTTGGTAATACGATGTATAAAATGACATTAAATGCTAACCCTGATGGAGAAATAGAGGTGATTACTCCACAAGATCCAGATCAGGGAACGGGAAGTATTGTTTCTGGACAACTTGAAATGTCTAATGTCGACTTGACCTCTGAATTCACTGAAATGATAGTTGCTCAGAGGGGTTTTCAGGCAAACTCAAGAATTATTACAACTTCTGATGAAATCTTACAGGAATTAGTTAATTTAAAGCGTTAGTAGATTAGAAGATTTATAGAGTCATCGTTTTATCAATTGTAACTGGGGAGTAAATCTCCCCAGCTTACTACCATACATAGGAATCCTCTTAGGTAAAAATTTGCGAAGGGGTTAAAATATATGATCATTGTTAACCGTCTAGATGGTTCTGAATTTGTGATCAATGCTTTATTAATCGAGT
Organism: Tepidibacillus sp. HK-1; assembly: GCF_001748485.2. NCBI lineage: Bacteria > Bacillati > Bacillota > Bacilli > Caryophanales > Bacillaceae > Tepidibacillus > Tepidibacillus sp. HK-1. Next base: position 52,839 of record NZ_BDGM02000013.1, read on the forward strand.
CAGTAGAAAGAACACCCGATACGATCATAACCTTAACCACTGGTAAAAAGTTGATCGTTTCCCAATCCGTCGAAGAAATTATTCAACGATTCGAGGATTTTATCAGAAGAACTCATATGATAACGTATAAGTAAGAATAAAGTGGATCGTTGGGAGGGTTAAAATGTTTAAAAATAAATTATTTAATATGGCATTAATTATAATCATCTCCATAACACTATTAAGTCTAGTTGCTTTCTTTCTTTATCAATATACGTTTAGAGATGTAAAGACCTCAGCTAGTGGTATTGTTGAAGTCCCAACTATAGATGATATTGTTCCATTAACTGTAAATGTACCGAAGATCAATACCAATTTAGGGGATTCTACCATTATCGTTCTTGAAATGACGTTACAAACAGATAATGAAAAAGCAAAGGTTGAAGCTGAAAAAAGAATGTTTCAAATCAAAGATCGAATCAATTTATTGCTAAAAAACTTAACTTCAGATTCTTTTGCAACTGAAGAGAAGATAAATCAATTTAAGTCTGATCTCATGGTAAGATTGAATAAAATTTTACTAGATGGAAAAGTGATTAGTATTGATATTACCCAAATTTTTCTTCAATCATAATTCTTCCATATTAAAGTCAGGGGGTGATAAAGAATGAGTGAAATTCTATCCCAAAGTGAAATAGATGCGTTATTAGCCGCTCTTTCATCTGGAGAAATGAATGCAGAAGAACTAAAAAAGGAAGAGGAAATAAAGAAGGTTAAAGTCTATGATTTTAAACGAGCTTTACGGTTTTCTAAAGATCAAATTCGAAGTTTGACTAGACTACATGAAAATTTTGCCCGTTTATTGACAACCTATTTTTCAGCTCAACTAAGAACATTTGTTCAAATTACTGTTGTATCTGTAGACCAATTGCCATATGATGAATTCATTCGTTCCATCCCTAAAATGACCATATTAAATATTTTTGAGGCTCAACCTTTAGAAGGAAGAATGGTCTTAGAAGTCAATCCAAACATTACCTATGCAATGCTTGATCGACTTTTGGGAGGCTCTGGTAATGCTCCAAATAAAATTGCGAATTTGACAGAAATTGAATCAATGATCATGGAAAAAATGTTTATTCGTGTACTAGATAACTTTAAAGAAGCTTGGAAAAATATTATAGATCTAAAACCCAAACTAGAAGTGATGGAGATGAACCCCCAATTTATGCAGATTGTTTCACCAAATGAAACTGTGGCGGTGATCTCCTTAAGTACAAAAATAGGTGATACAACGGGGATGATCAACCTATGTCTCCCCCATGTGGTTTTAGAACCTGTTATGCATAAATTATCTGCTCATCATTGGTTTGCAGGACAAAAAAAAGTTGAATCAGCAGATTATGACAATCTTAAGAAAAGAATTCAATATGCAAGTCTTCCGATCAAAATTGAGTTAGGTACTTCAATGATTCGAGTTTCTGACTTAATTCAGCTAAAGGTTGGAGACGTTATACAATTGGATAAACAGGTTTCTGAACCGCTAAAGGCATTTGTTGGAGAAACACCAAAATATTATGTGCAACCAGGTTTAACAAAGGGAAAACTGGCTGTTCAAATCATCAATTTGGTAGAGGAAGGAGTGAACATGGATGAGTAGAGATATGTTGTCCCAAGATGAAATTGATGCCTTATTACGCCAAAGTCAAATTGATCAGGGAAATGAAGTTTTAGATATAAATCAATATTTTTCACCAATTGAACAGGATGCATTAGGGGAGATAGGCAATATTTCCTTTGGGAGTGCTTCAACAGCTTTATCTACATTATTAGGTCAAAAAGTAGAGATTACTACACCAAACGTTTCTGTCGTCCATAAAGATAATTTAACAAATGAGTTTCCATCTCCACATGTTGCAATTCATGTTGAATATACTGAGGGGTTTCAGGGACTCAACCTTTTAGTCATAAAATCGATCGATGCAAAAATTATTGCAGACCTTATGTTAGGAGGTTCTGGTAAGGAACTTTTAAATGAGGAATTGACCGAAATGGACATTAGTGCTGTTCAAGAGGCAATGAATCAAATGATGGGATCAGCTGCAACTTCAATGTCCACTGTTTTTAACATGACTGTGGATATTTCTCCACCAGGAGTTGATATTTTAGATTTAGAGCAAGGGCAAGGGGAAAATAGTATTCCAAAAGAAGATGTCCTTGTGAAAGTTTCTTTTCGTTTAAAAATAGGAGAGCTTATTGATTCAAATATCATGCAATTAACAACGGTAAATTTTGCAAAAAATATGATAGGCATGCTAATGGGAACCTATCAACCAGAAAAAGTTGAAAATAAACCAAATACTAGGAAGGAAAGCAATGATCATTCTGTTAAAACACCAGATCCAATGGTTACAGAAGTACCACCAATAAATTTTTCACAGCAAACTCATGGTTCTGTAGCACCTAAAACATATAATCATTTGGGATCTTCTGCGAATTACCATCAACAAGCAGCTAATGTAAATGTTCAACCTGCTCAATTTTCAGATTTTCAATTTCAACAGTTGTCCTCACATCAAGAGCCTAATTTAAACCTTTTGATGGATATTCCCCTACAAATTACTGTTGAATTAGGTCGAACTAAAAAGTTGATAAAAGATATTTTGGAGCTTGCACAAGGTTCTATTATAGAATTGGATAAATTAGCAGGTGAACCAGTAGATATTTTTGCTAACAATAAACTCATTGCAAAAGGTGAGGTAGTGGTTATCGATGAAAACTTTGGTGTTAGGGTCACTGATATAATTAGCCAATATGATCGAATTCAAAAATTACAATAGGAGCCATTAAAGAAATAGAGAGGAGAAAGTATAGATGGGAAAAAGAATTTTAATTGTTGATGATGCAGCATTTATGAGAATGATGATTAAGGAAATCTTAACGAAAAATGGATATGAAATTGTTGGTGAGGCAAGTGATGGTTTACAAGCTGTAGAGAAATACAAAGAGACTTCACCTGATTTAGTTACTATGGATATTACTATGCCTGAAATGGATGGAATAACCGCCTTAAAAGAAATTAAGAAATCTGACCCGAATGCAAAAATAATTATGTGCTCAGCTATGGGACAACAAGCAATGGTAATTGATGCAATACAGGCAGGGGCAAAGGATTTTATTGTTAAACCATTTCAGGCTGATCGCGTTATAGAGGCAATAACAAAGGCATTAAGTTAGGAAGTTGAATATGATCTCTTTTACTTTAGTCTTACAATTTATATTTTCTCTTGGTGTCATCTTAGGTCTAATGTACATTGTCTTCCGATTATTAGCTAAAAAAAACGGAATGGCAAGGAAAAGTGCTTTTAAACACTTGGGGGGAGTCCCACTTGGGCAGAATAAATCACTACAGATTGTGGAAATAGGTAATAAAGTTTATCTTTTAGGGGTTGGTCAAGAGGTTCAATTGATTCATATACTTGAAACAGAAGAAGAATTGAATTCTATTAAACAATCTATACAGGTTGAATCTGAGCAAACACATCGTCTAATAAAATCAATTGATCAGATTCCTATACTTAAATATGTGAGAAATCAAATTTCTAAACAAAGACAAGGAATAGATAATATGAACCAATTTGAACATGTATTGAGTGAAAAACTGAATCAATTAAAAGAGCGCAGAAGAGAAACCTTTAATCAGTGGCTTGAAAAACATGATGAAAAAGTAGAGAAAAGGGATCAACATGAATAAACAACAAATTCGTATTCTAATAGGTGTATTATTGCTGATCTTACTTCCTATTGAGGCACATGCTGCTAGTGACGTGGTCATTCCCGGTTTGGATTTTAACATAAACACTTCAGATCATCCTGAAAACGTGGCCACGACGTTACAGATTCTCATTCTATTAACGGTTCTATCTCTAGCACCAGCCATTTTAATTTTAATGACTAGTTTTACTAGAATTGTTATTGTTTTGTCATTTGTAAGAAATGCTTTAGCAACTCAGCAGATGCCACCTAACCAAGTCATCATTGGTTTAGCCTTATTTATTACCCTGTTTATCATGGGTCCAACATTAAACGAGGTAAACCAGAATGCATTACAACCTTATCTAGATGGGAAAATTAGCCAAGAGGTTGCTTTCAATGAGGCGGCTAAACCATTTAAACACTTTATGATCAAAGAAACAAGGGAAAAGGATCTATTGCTGTTTTTAAATTATTCTAAGATGCAAAAACCAAAAAATATAGATGAAATGCCGTTAAGAGTTCTTGTACCCGCCTTTGCAATCAGTGAGTTGAAGACTGCGTTTCAAATGGGCTTTATGATTTTTATACCTTTTCTAATTATAGATATGGTTGTTGCTAGTACATTGATGGCAATGGGAATGATGATGCTACCTCCTGTTATGATTTCACTTCCATTTAAGATTCTTTTGTTTATTTTGGTCGATGGTTGGTACTTAGTGGTTAAATCGTTACTAGAAAGCTTCCATTAGGAGTGTTGTTTAAAGATGTCGCAAAATTTTATTATTCATCTATTTGAACGATCTGTGTATACGATTTTGATTGTTAGTGCACCAATGTTAGGCTTAGGATTATTAGTTGGTTTGATTGTAAGTATCTTTCAAGCAACGACCCAAATCCAGGAACAAACTCTAGCATTTATCCCTAAGATTATTGCTGTTTTGCTAGCAATTGTTATTTTTGGACCATGGATGTTATCACATTTAGTAGAATTTACCGAGTCGATTTTTAATCAAATCGGGAAAAATCTTAATTAACTTGGTGAACAGAATATGTTTAATCTTTCGATGGTCTATCTCTTTTTTTTACTTTTTGTTAGGATGACGGCCTTTTTTGTAACAGCACCTATCTATTCTTCAAGAGGGGTACCCACTCAGTTTAAAATTGGGCTCGGTTTTTTTACATCATTAGTGATTCTACCAACGATAGGCGATGAAATCCCAAATTTATCTATCGGTAGTATGTTTCTTGTTTTAATATTACAGGAAACGCTTTTCGGCTTGTTATTAGGATGGATTGCTCAATTGTTGATTACGAGCATACAAATCGCAGGTTCTTTCATTGATATGCAAATAGGATTTGCCATTGCAAATGTGATTGATCCGCAGACAGGTTTTTCTTCTCCTTTGATGGGTAATTTTAAATATATGTTTGCTATGTTATTATTTTTAACACTTAATGGACACCATCTTTTAATTGATAGCATAGTGTCCAGTTACCAGCTTTTACCTATATCTGGGTCTTGGTTAACTCGATTAAATGATGAATCCTTGTTGTTCTTTGTTGTAAATACCTTTACACAAATGTTTGTCATTGCATTAAAAATTGCTGCTCCTATTGTGGGTACTTTATTTTTAAGTGATGTCGCATTAGGGATCGTAGCAAGAACTGTACCCCAATTGAATGTCTTTGTGGTGGGGTTACCTTTAAAAATTATCATACATTTTCTGATTCTATTTATTCTTGTACCTGGTTTTATCTATTTGTTCCAAGACCTTTTTCAAGAAATGTTTACCTCAATGAGACAATTGATGGATATAATGGGGTCATAATATGCCTAAATTACGAATGAATTTACAATACTTTGCGGGAGAAAAAACAGAAAAGGCTACACCTAGGAGAAAGCAAGAATCAAGACAAAAAGGGCAAGTGGCGAAATCGGCCGAACTATCTTCTGCTATTATTTTTTTAATGATCTTTTTATTGTTTTATTTATTTGGTTCTGCCTTCACCCAACAAATTATCCTTTTTTTTAAAAAGATGTTAAACCAATATCTCATTTGGGAAATAACTTCAGATAATATTCGTTTGTTATTTTTAGAAGCAATGACCGATATGTTATGGGTAGTTTTACCTGTTTTTGGCTTAGCTATTATTGCTGGAATCGCAGGTAATTTAATTCAGGTAGGTTTTTTATATACAGCTGAGCCACTAAAGTTAAAGCCTGAACGTCTTAACCCTTTAGAAGGAGCAAAGCGAATCTTTTCTAAGCGCGCTTTAGTGGAATTGGTAAAATCCATATTAAAAGTTTTTTTGGTAGGGTATATCGCTTTTTCTGTATTGATGGATAAAAAAGCAGATTTACTTATTCTTTATCAATATGATTTAAAAGATGTAATGATTTTCGTAGGCAAATTATTGCTTGAACTTGGTTTGAAAACTTCGGCTGTTTTAATCATTTTGTCACTGTTAGATTATATCTATCAAAAGTATGATTATGAAAAAAATCTGAGGATGTCAAAACAGGAAATAAAGGAAGAATATAAGAAAACTGAGGGAGATCCATTAATAAAAGGAAAAATTAAGGAAAGACAAAGGCAAATGGCAATGAGTAGAATGATGCAAGCTGTACCCGAGGCCGATGTGATTATTACAAACCCTACACATTTTGCTGTAGCTCTTCAATATAAACCTAATGAAATGGACGCTCCAAAAGTGATTGCTAAAGGAATGGACTTCATTGCATTGAAAATAAAAGAAGTAGCGAAGGAAAATGATATCGTTACCGTTGAAAATAAATGGTTGGCTAGGGCTCTCTATTTTCAAGTAGAAATAGATGATGCGGTGCCATCTGAATTGTTTCATGCAGTGGCAGAGATTCTAGCCTATGTCTATCGAATAAAAGGGAAAATAAAATCTTGAGAATAAATTGGAGGTGAAATGAGGTGAAGCAATGGAAACAATTGATTGTTCCTATTGGAGTTGTTCTAATTGTCTTGATGATGGTTCTCCCCTTACCTACTTGGCTTTTAAGTTTTTTATTGATTATCAATTTATCCCTTGCATTAACAATTGTTCTCGTTGCTATGTTTACGAGGGAACCATTACAATTTTCGATTTTCCCATCTTTATTATTGATTACTACCTTATTTCGCCTATCTTTAAATGTATCAACAACAAGGTCGATTTTAAAAAATGGTGATGCAGGCCAAGTTATTGAAGCATTTGGTCAATTTGTTGTTGGGGCAGACCCTGTGATCGGTTTTATCGTATTTATCATCTTAGTGATTATTCAATTTGTGGTTATTACCAAGGGTTCAGAACGTGTTGCAGAGGTTGCTGCTCGTTTCACATTAGACGCGATGCCTGGAAAGCAAATGAGTATTGATGCGGATTTAAATGCTGGTTTAATTACAGAACAGCAAGCAAGGGAAAGAAGAAGAAATATTGAAAGAGAAGCAGATTTTTATGGAGCGATGGATGGTGCCAGCAAATTTGTTAAAGGTGATGCCATAGTTGGAATCATCATCCTAATCATCAATGTGATTGGTGGATTAATTATTGGGATGGTTTATTTTAATCTAAGTATTAGGGAATCTGCAGAAAGGTTTACCTTATTATCTGTCGGTGATGGGTTAGTTAGCCAAATCCCAGCATTACTTATTTCAACAGCAACAGGTATTATTGTAACTCGAGCTGCTTCGGATGGGAATTTAAGTGAAGATATCACTAGTCAGATCTTTGCTTATCCTAAATTACTATATGTAGTTGCAGCTACTATAGCAATTCTTGGCCTTACACCTATTGGACCCATTACCTTTCCGATTGCTGGAGTTTTAGCTTTTGGTGGTTACAAAATGCAAAAGGCACAGATTCAGGAATTGTCTATGACAGAACAATTAGAAGAAGAAAAAGAAATTGAGCAGGTTCGAAGCCCTGAAAATATCGTTCAATTATTACAAATCGATCCTATTGAATTTGAATTTGGTTATGGTCTTATTCCATTAGCCGATGCCAATCAAGGGGGAGATTTGCTTGATCGAGTAATTATGATTAGAAGACAAATTGCTCTTGAATTAGGATTGATGGTGCCTGTTGTAAGAATTAGAGATAATATCCAGTTAAAGCCAAACCAATATGTGATTAAAATAAAAGGAAATAAAGTAGCAGAAGGGGATATTTTATTAGATCATTATCTCGCCATGAATGCGGGAATCGAGGATGATTCAATCACAGGAATTCAAACTGTAGAACCAGCTTTTGGTTTACCGGCGTTATGGATAAATGATGAAATGAGAGAACAAGCGGAAATGGCAGGCTATACTGTCGTAGACGCTCCTTCTGTCGTTGCAACACACTTAACCGAAGTGATAAAGAAGCATTCAGCAGAATTATTAGGAAGGCAGGAAGTTAAAACGTTGATAGACCATGTAAAGGAATCACAGCCTGCATTAGTAGATGAATTGGTACCTAATTTGCTAACAGTTGGGGAAATACAGAAAGTATTAGCCAATTTGTTAAAAGAAAAGATTTCAATTCGTAACTTGGTTACGATTTTTGAGACCTTAGCAGATTATGCAACTTATTCTAAAGATCCAGGGATTCTAACTGAATATGTAAGGCAATCACTTTCTAGACAAATCACGTTACAATATACTGAACCAAACCAACCACTTAAAGTGATTACAATCGGTCCGGGCTTGGAGAAAAAAATTGCAGAAAGTGTGCAACATACTGATCAGGGTAGTTATTTAGCAATTGATCCGAATACTTCCCAGCTTCTTTATAAAAAACTAAATGAACAAGTAAGTCAATTAGTGCAAATAGGACAGCAACCAATTATTCTAACCTCTCCAATGACACGAATGTATGTCAGACAATTTGTTGAACGAATGATGCCTGAACTACCTATTCTTTCTTATAATGAATTGGAACCCTATGTTGAAGTTCAAAGTGTAGGAGTGGTGAATATATAATGAAGGTAAAACGATATGTGGTTGATTCATTACCTCAAGCGATGGAACAAATCAAAATGGAATTAGGAAAAGATGCAATCATTTTGCATACAAAGAAGATAAGAATTGGTGGATTTTTGGGTTTGTTTGGAAAAGAAAAAACGGAGGTGATTGCAGCAGTAGATCAAAAAACACCAATGTTAGCTGAAACAACAAGAATAGATAAACCTCTTAAACCTTCCAATACCAATGTTTTATTACAGGAAGTAAAAGATTTAAAGTCTTTTATGGTTAAAATGATGGTCAACGAGAATGAAACTATCCATTTTAAAACTGTTTATCAGAATGAAATGAAGGAAATATATAAACGTCTTATTGAACAAGGGGTAAAAGAAGAGGTTGCAGTTGAACTTTTAGAAGATACAATCAAAAGGATAGATCAGCAAGAAAACAAAGGAAAGATTATCGAAGAAGTTAAACAGAACCTTATCAATCGGATGAATGCGAAACATCGTGAAATACAAGATAAAACAAAAATTCTTCATTTTGTAGGTCCGACAGGCGTAGGGAAAACAACGACAATCGCTAAATTAGCTGCAGAACAAGTCTTAAAATATAAAAAACGTATTGCCTTCATTACAGCAGATACATACCGAATTGCAGCGGTTGATCAACTAAAAACTTATGCAGAAATTCTCAATAGTCCTTTAGAAGTCGTTTTTTCTCCACAAGAAACTCAAAGGGCAATAGATAAGCTAAAAGATTATGACTTAATTTTTATGGATACAGCAGGGCGTAACTACCACAATGAAATGTATATTTCTGAATTGAATCGAATTTTAGCCAAAACTGACGCAAGCGAAACATTCTTAGTCCTAAGTCTTACTCACAAATATGAAGATATGGTATCTATTTTGGGACAGTTTAATAAAGTAAAGATCGATAAGCTATTATTTACCAAATATGACGAAACCTTGACATATGGTGCAATTTTAAACATTATCTTTTCCTTTCCATATAAAATTTCTTATATTACAAATGGTCAAAATGTACCTGATGACATTGAAGTATTTAATGTAGAGAAACTGGCTAAGGCTATATTGGGGGTTTAATTATGATTTATGATCAAGCAGCAGATTTGAGGAAAAAATTACAATCAACTCCTAATAAAATGGAACGTCTAACAAGGGTGATTACAATCACAAGCGGTAAGGGAGGAGTTGGAAAGTCTAATTTTACCCTAAATTTTGCCTTAGCGTTGTTGGAAAAGCAACATAAAACAGTTATCTTGGATGCAGATATTGGCTTAGCAAATATCGATATTCTCATGGGAATTGCACCAAAATATACTTTGCAGGATATGCTATACCAACATTTGCAAATCTGGGACATCCTAGAAAAAGGGCCTAACGAATTAGAATTTATTGCTGGTGGGTCTGATTTAGAAGGACTTTTTGATATGAACAAAAAATATTTTCCTTATCTATTTGAACAGTTTCTCTTGCTTAATGGTTATGTAGATACCTTACTAATTGATACAGGAGCAGGGGTTACCCCAGAATCTTTAAAATTTATGTTCTCTTCAGATGAGATTTTCTTAGTTACATCACCGGAACCAACTTCAATAACTGATGCTTATGCGATGATTAAAATGATTTTTTCTAAAAAGAAAGAAATAAAGATTTCTTTAGTAATAAATCGCGTTACCAACGAACAAGAGGGACATAATACGGCAAATCGAATCAAAGCAGTAGCAAAACGATTTTTGAACTGCGATATTGGCTTACTTGGGTTTATATATGATGATGAAATCGTACCAAAAGCCGTAAAAAAACAAGAACCATTTTATTTATCTTATCCAAATAGTAGAGCTTCCAGAAGTATTAATAATTTGGTACAAAATTATTTAAGTAATCATGAATATGTTCACTCAAAAGGTGTTCGTACCTTTTTAGAAAGAATGACATACTGGTTTCATAGATAGAGGTGATAGTATGAAACCTATTCGAGTTTTAGTTGTAGATGATTCATTTTTTATGAGGAAGCTCATTTCTGATTTTTTAGTAGAAAGTGGGATCATAGAAGTAATAGATACAGCCAAAAATGGAATTGAAGCTGTAGAAAAACATCTTAGACTGAATCCAGATGTGATCACGATGGATGTCGAGATGCCTCAAATGAATGGGTTAGAAGCACTAGAGCAAATCATGAAAAAGAAGCCTGTCCCAATTATTATGCTTAGTAGTTTAACCAAACAGGGTACAGATATTACAGTTCAAGCATTACAAAAAGGGGCATTCGATTTTGTTGCAAAACCTTCTGGGGCTATTTCGTTTGATATAAAAAAGGTTAAAGATGAATTGATAGATAAAATAATAATTGCTCATCGTCAAAAGGAAAAATGGCATAAACACTTGAATTATAATGATAGAGAAGAAACAAAGGAAGAAACAAAAACGGTAAATTGTCTCGAGATTGAAACTGGTCATATAGAGGGAATCATTGCTATTGGAACTTCAACTGGTGGACCAAAGGCTTTACAAGAGGTAATCACAAAGATCCCAAAAAACTTCCCCTATGGAATTTTAATTGTACAACATATGCCTGCGGGTTTTACAAAATCTCTAGCCACACGTTTAAATTCACTATCTGAGATTGAAGTGCTTGAGGCAGAAGATCAGCAAATAATTAAGGCTGGGACAGCATATATTGCACCCGGAAATTATCATATGACTGTTCGGCAACTTCAAAAACAGTTTAAAATTGAACTTAATCAGAATGATCCAGTATCAGGACATCGCCCATCCGTAGATGTTTTATTTCAATCGTTGGCCACAATACGTACAAAGAAAATCTTTGTTATTATGACGGGAATGGGAAGCGATGGAACAAAAGGTTTAACGATAGCAAAACAAGGGGAGCAAGTGATTACCATTGGCGAGGATGAGACAACCTGTGTGGTTTATGGAATGCCAAAGTCAGCAATCCAAAAAGGATTAATTGATATGGTTATTCCATTGCATCATATTACAAATAAAATTTTAGAATCTGTTCAAAAACAGAGGAGGTGGCAGTCATGGATTTAAATCAATATGTAGAGATATTTTTAGAGGAATCTAAAGAACATTTACAATCATTAAATGAGAAATTATTATTACTAGAAAAAGATCGACAAAATCTCGATTTGGTTAATGAAATTTTTAGATCTGCCCATACGTTGAAAGGAATGGCTGCAACGATGGGTTATGAAAGTATGGCTACATTAACTCATGAGATGGAAAACGTATTAGATCAAGTTAGAAACCATAAAAAACAGGTTGACCCGCGTTTAATGGATACGATTTTTCATTGTGTTGATTTGTTAGAACAAATGATTCTTTCAATCAGTGATGGTGGAGATGGTAACTTAGATAGTTCTACCGTAATCAATGAACTACAAGGGATCGTCTCAGGTAATTCAACATTGCCTAATGTAGCTACAGACGTGGAAATTAAGAGTGAGGATAGGAATCAGATAACATTTGATGAATATGAAAAAACAGTTTTACACCAATCCTTAGAATCAGGTTTTCTAGTTTATCATTTAAAAATTTTCCTTGATCAAGGAAGTATGCTTAAGTCTGCTAGAGCATATATGGTTTTTCGAGCATTAGAACAATTTGGTGAGATTTTAAAAGCTATTCCTTCAGTAGAAGAAATTGAAAATGAGGATTTTGATCATGAATTTTCAGTCATTCTAATATCAAAAAACCAGCAAGAAGATATTAAAAAAGAAATTTTACATATCTCTGAAATTGTTGACGTTCAAATTACAACAATTTCTAGTACTCTATTAAATGAACATGATAAAAAAGTAGAGACTAATTCGCAAGCTCAGCAAAATAATCAAAATATACAGCAACATCATAAAGGTCCAACAGGTAAAATGATCCGTGTCGATATTGAACGGTTAGATGAATTGATGAACTTGTTTAGTGAATTGGTCATCGATAGAGGTCGGTTGGAGCAACTATCTGCTGAAATAAGGAATTCTGAATTAACAGATACGGTTGAACACATGAGTCGAATTAGTAGTAATTTACAAAATATTATTTTGAATCTACGAATGGTTCCAATTGAACAGGTATTTAATCGTTTTCCAAGAATGATTAGAGATTTAGCTAAAGAACTTAATAAAAAAGTAAATTTAACGATTATTGGAGCTGAAACTGAACTAGATCGAACCGTCATTGACGAAATAGGAGACCCACTTGTTCATTTGTTAAGAAATGCGATAGACCACGGACTAGAATCGGTTGAGAAAAGAATTAAGAATCATAAACCTGAAACAGGAGAAATTTCTCTTAAAGCATATCATAGTGGGAATTATGTATTTATCGAGATAAGTGATGATGGTAGTGGAATTGATAAAGAAAAAGTTCTTAAAAAGGCAATAGAACGTCAGCTAATCAGTCAAGAAGAGGCAAGGAATTTGACAAACAATCAAATTTATAACCTTTTATTTGCTTCAGGATTAAGTACTGCTGACAAGATTTCAGACATTTCTGGGCGTGGTGTTGGTCTTGATGTTGTAAAATCAAAGATTGAAGCCTTAGGTGGTTTTGTTTCTATTGAATCAGAATTAGGTAAAGGAACAACGTTTACTATTCAGTTACCTTTAACACTTTCTATTATTTCGGCTATGTTAGTTAGAATACAAAATGAAAAATATGCAATACCTTTAAGTTCAATTATTGAAACAGCCATCTATAGACCGGAAGAAATCATGTATGCCCATAAACAACAAGTGATTGATTTTCGAGGGCATATTGTGCCACTTGTTTCGCTAAAGAAAGTATTTGAAGTACCTGATGGGGATATTGAAGAAGAGGATATTTCTGTCGTAATTGTGCGTAAAGGAGAAAAAATGGCTGGCTTAATCGTTGATTCCTTTATTGGTCAACAAGAAATCGTACTTAAATCTTTAGGTTCCTATTTACCACATGTATTTGCTATTTCTGGTGCAACAATTCTTGGCGATGGTCAGGTTGCTTTAATTATCGATACAAATTCGTTAATAAAATAGGAGGGATTCATATGAGCAATACAGTAGAACAAAACAGTAGTGAAATTAAATTTATTGTCTTTCGTTTAGGAAGTGAGGAGTATGGAGTAGATGTTCAACAAGTAAAATCTATTGAACGGATGGAACATATCACCCGTGTTCCAAACACTCCTCCTTTTGTAAAAGGGGTTATTAACCTTCGAGGAGTTGTTATTCCGATCATTGACCTAAGAAGACGTTTTAGTATTGAACAAAAAGATTATAATGAATCTACCCGTATCATAATTGTAAATGTAGAAGAGATGGAAGTAGGATTAATAGTAGATGCAGCAAATGATGTAATTGACATCCCTGTTCAAGCGATTGAACCACCTCCAAAAGTGGTTGGTGCTGTCGAGGCTATTTATCTTCGTGGTGTTGCTAAATTAGCTAATCGCCTACTTATTTTGCTTAATTTAGATAAAGTGCTAAATGTGGATGAAATGAAAGAATTGGAAAAATTCGGTGCATAGTGATGAACAAATTAAATCAATTAAAAGATTTACAACTTGACCTGTTAAAAGAAGTAGGAAATATAGGAGCAGGACACGCTGCGACTGCCCTTTCCACTATGATTGAGAAAACGATTGAAATGAATGTCCCTAAGGTGAAAATTCTCCCCTTTTCCGAGATCGAAGAGTTTTTAGGGGGAGAAGATCAAGTCATGGTTGGAATTTTTTTAAGAGTAGAAGGCGATGTTCCTGGAAATATGTTTTTTATGATGACGAAAGAATCTGCAAAGCAATTATTAAAATATATGTTAAACAGTGATGATGTAAAGCACGAGGAATTTACAGATTTGGAATATTCAGCTTTAAACGAATTAGGGAATATATTAACAGGTTCCTACCTTTCATCACTAGCAGATTTTACAAACCTTAAAATGAATCCTACTGTTCCATCTATTGCAATTGATATGGTAGGTGCGATTCTAAGTTTTGGTTTAATTCAAATTAGTCAATACAGTGATGTTGCGATTGTAATTGATACCACATTTCTTGATGGCAATAATTTAGTAGAAGGCCACTTCTTTTTGATTCCTGACCCAGAATCATTTCAGCCTCTATTTTCAGCTTTAGGAGTACCATGGGAATGAGTGTAATCAAAGTAGGCATGGCAGACTTGAACATCGCAATTCACCCAGATCGACTTAGAACAACTGGATTGGGTTCTTGTGTGGGAATTGCGATTGTTGACAAGATTAACCATATAGGTGGTTTAGCCCATATAATGCTTCCATCTTCAGAAATGGTTAAAATAGGTCAACTTAATAAAGCTAAGTATGCAGATACTGCGGTGCCATTATTAGTTGAAAAAATGGTTCAATTGGGTGCAAAGAAAAGTTTAATGGTTGCTAAATTAGCTGGTGGCGCACAAATGTTTCAGTTTCAATCTCAAAATGATATGATGAGAATTGGCCCAAGAAATGTGGAGGCCTCAAAAGAATCTCTAAAAGAATTAGGTATTCCTATCATTGCAGAAGATACGGGTGGGAATTTTGGTAGAACAATAGAATTGGATATTTTAACAGGCATACTTTATATTAAAACAGCTAATCAAGGTGTAAATGAGATATGAAAGTTGTTAAAGAATTGTTGTTTGGAGTTGTTCTTGGTTGTTTTGCTTTCTTGTTAGTTTTTATTCTAAATTGGAAAGTGAACTTGTTTTATACTTCTTTGATTCGAGGACTTTTTGCTTTTATCGTGTTTACAGCAGTGGGTATCATTATTGGATTTTTATTGATACCACAACAAAAACAGCATATTGATGTAAAAGCCTCAATAAACGATGAAGATTTATTTCAACCTCTTCATTTTCCAAAAATAGAAAATGAAGATGAAATAGAGAAATATGTAAATGGGATTCGAAACTTGTCTCAAGATGAATAGAAAGTTGGTGTCATCATATGAAAAGCCTAGAACAACAAAAAATAAATCAACTTTGGCAATCATGGCGAGATAATGATGATCCAAAAGCCTATGAAGAATTGGTAGAGCATTATATGAGGTTAGTAGAGCAAATTGTAAATAAAATGAAAAAATCATTATCAAATCAAGTTACTTTTGATGAATTAAAAAGTCATGGTGTGATTGGTTTACTTGATGCTTTAACAAAATTTGACCCTCATAGAGGCTTACAATTTGAAACTTATGCTAGTCTTCGTATTCGTGGAGCAATATTGGATGGAATACGTGAAAACGATTGGATCCCACGTTCTATTCGTGAAAAGGCAAAAAAAATTGAACGAGCTTACCAAGAATTGGAACAAAAATTTTTAAGATCTGTTTCTGATCTAGAAGTAACACAATATCTAGGAATGGAACTAGATGAGTTTTATCAAAGCATTAAAGAAACCGCTTTTCTAAGTTATATATCTTTAGATGAACCGATTGATGAGGAAGGGGAAAATACCCGTTTATCTATGCTTTCAGATTCAAGGCAGGTTATCGAGGAAAAAATTAATCAGCAAAATCTCAAGGATATTTTGTCAAAAGCAATAGATCGTTTGCCAGAAAAAGAAAAATTAGTGGTTTCATTATATTATTATGAGGAATTAAATTTAACGGAGATATCAGAGATTTTAGAATTATCAACCTCAAGAATATCACAGTTACATACAAAGGCAATCTATCGACTAAGAGGATCTTTAAGTAGGCAAAAGAAAAACATTTTCTAATCTTAATTATTTTTTTGGGGGGCTATATGATGGACAATCAACTTGAAATGGAGAAATTGTCAACGATCATTGAAGTCACTATTTTGAATTCAGGTATGTTGGCAACTTTAACTTTTGTTTACGATGATAGAATCAATAGCCCTATTCCCAGTGAGTTAATGAAAGAATATTTAGAAAAACATAAGGTTATCTATGGTTTGGATGAGCAACAACTTTCATTAATATGTGCTCATCCATTAACATATATAGGAAAAACTGTTAACATCGCTCATGGTTTGGCTCCGCTTGATGGAAAAGATGCTCGTATAGAATGGGGTGAATTTTATATTCAAGAAAATACTGGACCAAAGGAGTTAAGTGATGGGAGAGTAGATTATTATTCAGTTAAGAGAATTCTTAATGTTAAAAAAGGTGAATTGATCGCTCAAAAGATTCCTTTTACTGAAGGAGAGGCAGGAAGAACAGTATCAGGAGATCTTATTCCTGCAAAAAAAGGAAAAGATGTCTATTTAAAACCGGGGAAAAATGTGGTAATGAATCAAACAAAGGATAAATTTTATGCTGCAATTGATGGTCAAGTCGTTGTTACAGATCAGGACAAAATTAATGTTTTCCCTATCTATGAAGTGAATGGAGACGTAGATTTTAGTGTTGGGAATATTGATTTTGTCGGTACTGTCGTAATTCGAGGGAACGTACCGGATGGTTTTAAAATTTGGGCAACAGGAGATATTCGAATTTATGGAAATGTAGAGGGATCAAAACTAATTGCTGGTGGAGATATTATTATTCAACAGGGAGTAATCGGCCATAATAAATCTTTGATTAAATCGAAAAAAGACGTAATAGCTTCTTTTATTCTTGAAGGGGACATTCATGCTTATGAGCATGTTTATGTTTCGCAAAGTATTATGCATAGTAATGTTAGTGCTGGAAAGCAAGTCACTTGTTCTGGAACAAAAGGTTTAATTGTCGGAGGTAAGATACAAGCAGGTGAGAAAATTTCAGCTATCACAATTGGCAATCAATTAGCGACTTCAACAATACTAGAAGTAGGGATGAATCCTGAATTAAGAAGTGAATTAAATCATCTTCAGACTGAAAAACGAGAAATCTTTCATTCTTTAGATAAAATAAAAAAAGCACTTCATTTACTAGAAAAAATGCAGAGAACTACTAATACATTACCACCAGAAAAGAAACAGCTACAGGTGGAGTTAATCAATCAACAGATATCTATGGAGAGAAAGATAAAAGAAATCATGGAGCGAGAAAAAGAAATAGAAAGCCAATTTAATCGTATTGAACGAGCAACCATAGAAGTATTTAAGGTGATTTATCCAGGAGTGAAGTTAGTGATTGGTAAAACAAACAAGTTTATTAACCAGGAATATAAGCATATAAAATTTGTGCTAGAAGAGGGAGAAATTATTGCTAAACTGTTATAAATCTTTGTAATATTGTAAGGGGTGAAATACTATGAGCCTAAGGTCACTTGAACTTCATTTGACTTTCCCTAAAATGCAGGAAATAAGCAAGTATCAACAAAACATGCAGCAAAAAGCAATCGTTGAGCAAAGCTTATTTCTTACAGAGACAAAACAGTTAGACAAAGAAAAACGTAAAAAAATTGACAAAACAAATAAATCTCAATTAAATGAAAATAATTCAACAAGAACACCAAGAAATAATGACCCTAACAAAGGAAGAATGATAGATATTAAACTATAACTTATCCAGTAAAGGTGATATAAATGAACATCATTTGGTTACAATTCATTCTGCTTTTTATTGGTATTGTTTTTTTAATTATTTCTTTTTTCAAGCCGAATCAGGATTCAATTATTGATGAAAAAATTGAAAAAGTATTTGATGAATTTACGATTCAATTGGACTTTGAAAATCAAGAGTTATTTAAGCAAATAAAAAAGTCACAACAAGAATATTATGCAGAATTAAACAGGAAAATGAAAAATGTGGAAGAACGTTTAGATAAAATAGAACGAGATAAAGGAACGAATCATGTAAACCCAAGATATGCGCAAATCTTTGAACTCTATCAATCAGGAGCCTCAATTGATGCGATCGCAAAAAAAATGAAAATGGGGCATGGGGAAATCGAGTTGATATTAGAACTTGCTAAGAAAGGACTAAAGTATGTTTAGTAACAAAAACTTTTTAAAAGGCATGGGAATTGGTTTTATCTTAAGCAGTATATTTTTATTTTGGTTTGTTAAACCTCCTTCTGAAACCCCAACTCCAACCCCAGCCGAGTTAATCAAAAATATTTCAATCGAGGAACTTAAACAACTTATCACTGAAAAAGGGTATGTTATTTACAAACCTGAAGAAATTGAAGCTTTAAAAGAAGAAAACAAAGAAACAGATTCTAAGACACCAGAAAAGGTTCAATTTGTGATCCAAAAGGGTATGACATCTTATAAAGTTGCTGATCTATTAGTTTCGTCAAATATAATTAAAGATAAACAGCAGTTTTTAAACATATTAAGCCAATATGGACTAATGAAAAATATTCAAATCGGGAATTATACTTATCATTCAGATATGACTTTAGATGATTTGATTTCACTCATAACCCATAAAAAAGTGGAAGAATGGAAAAAGTAAATAAGTTGCATCCTATTGCTAATTATGGTATATTAAATCTCGGTGTTAAAAACACACGCTTACCAATTTAATTACGGGTGCTATATGATTAGTTGTAATTAAAAATGAAGTAAGCGGAGGAAAAAAACCAAAGGAGGTGTTGAGATATGGCAGTTATTTCCATGAAACAATTATTGGAGGCAGGGGTTCATTTTGGTCACCAAACACGCCGTTGGAACCCAAAAATGGAACGCTATATCTTCACAGAAAGAAATGGTATTTATATTATTGATTTACAAAAAACAGTTAAGAAAGTAGAAGAAGCTTATAACTTTATTAAAGAAGTTGCAGCTTCTGGTAAGAGCATTCTTTTTGTCGGAACAAAAAAACAAGCTCAAGATTCTGTAAAAGAAGAAGCAGAACGCTCTGACAGCTTTTATATCAATCAACGTTGGTTAGGTGGTACTTTAACTAACTTTGCAACAATTCAAAAACGTATTGACCGTTTAAGTCAATTAGAAACAATGGAAGCTGACGGGACTTTTGATGTCCTTCCTAAAAAAGAAGTAATCATTCTTAAAAAAGAAAAAGAACGTCTAGAAAAATTCTTAGGCGGTATTAAAGGAATGAAAGAACTTCCTGGTGCATTGTTCGTTATTGATCCTCGTAAGGAGCGTATTGCTGTTGCTGAGGCACACAAATTAGGGATTCCAGTTGTAGCAATTGTCGATACAAACTGTGATCCTGATGAAGTAGATTATGTCATTCCAGGTAATGATGATGCAATTCGTGCAGTGAAATTATTAACTGAAAAAATGGCAGAAGCTATTTTAGAAGGCAGACAAGGTGAACAAACAATCGCTTAATCATATGAAGGGTGGCCTAAGGGTGTTATACCCTTTACCACCCTTTTAAAATAGTACATAATGCATAGTATTATTTATTAGATCAAGGAGGATAAGAATGGAAATTACAGCATCGATGGTAAAAGAGCTTCGTGAAAAAACTGGAGCAGGAATGATGGATTGTAAAAAGGCATTAAATGAAGCAAATGGTGATATGGAAAGAGCAGTAGAGATTTTACGTGAAAAAGGTATCGCATCTGCTGCAAAAAAAGCTGGACGTATTGCTGCTGAAGGAATTGTAGAATCTTATATACATGGTGGAGGAAGAATCGGTGTTTTGGTTGAAGTTAATTGTGAAACTGACTTTGTTGCCAAAACGGACGAATTCAGAAGTTTTGTTCGCGATATAGCGATGCATATTGCTGCCACAAATCCTAGATATTTAAAGCGTGAAGAGGTTCCTCAAGAGGATATTGAAAAAGAACGCGAAATACTTAAAGCTCAAGCATTAAATGAAGGAAAACCTGAAAAAATTGTTGAGAAAATGGTAGAAGGTCGTATTGATAAATTTTATAAAGAAAACTGCCTATTAGAACAACCTTTTGTTAAAGATCCTGACAAAACCATTGAGAGTTTAGTAAAAGAACAAATCGCAAAAATTGGTGAGAATATTAATATTCGTCGTTTTATGAGATACGAACTTGGTGAAGGTCTAGAAAAGAAAGTAGACAATTTTGTTGAGGAAGTTATGGCACAAGCAAAGATGTAATTTGCTTTAAAATAGGGAACACCTTTGTGTTCCTATTTTTTTAAATTATTAGGTTTTCTTGATTAACACTTTATTAGAGCAGGAATATGATTATTGATGTAGAATAATGAACGGGGGTTCAAATTAATGGAACGTCCACAATATAAGAGAATTGTTCTTAAGTTGAGCGGAGAGGCTTTAGCAGGTCAATTAGGTTATGGAATCGACCCGAAATTTATTTTTTCTATTGCAAATCAAATAAAAGATGTTGTTTCACTTGGTGTTCAGGTTGCGATTGTGGTTGGTGGTGGCAACATTTGGCGGGGTATTTCTGGAAGTGCACAGGGTATGGATCGTGCAACCGCAGATTATATGGGAATGTTGGCAACGGTCATGAATTCTTTAGCACTACAAGACGCTTTGGAGAACATCTTGGTCCCTACAAGGGTACAAACTTCTATCGAAATGAGACAGGTTGCAGAACCCTATATTAGACGAAAAGCAATAAGACATTTAGAGAAAAATCGAGTAGTTATTTTTGCTGGTGGAACAGGCAACCCTTATTTTTCCACGGATACAACCGCTGCTTTAAGAGCGGCAGAAATCGAAGCCGATGTTATATTGATGGCTAAAAATAAAGTGGATGGTGTTTATTCATCTGATCCGCAAAAAGATAAAAACGCTACGAAGTATGAATCCTTAACCTATTTGGATCTTTTGAGAAAAGGTTTAGGAGTAATGGATTCAACTGCCTCTTCATTATGTATGGACAATCATTTACCACTTATTGTTTTTAATATTTCAGAAGAGGGAAATATTAAAAAGGTAGTATTAGGTGAAAAAATTGGAACGATTATTGGGGGGAATGAGGATGCCTCAAACAATTAAAAAGAATGCACAAGAAAGAATGGAAAAGGCGATTAGTACGTTAAAAAAAGAATTGGCAAGTGTAAGAGCTGGTCGAGCTAATGTTTCTCTATTGGACAAAGTACAAGTTGAATATTATGGAGCTCTTACGCCTTTAAATCAAATGGCGAATATTACAACACCTGATGCCCGTACACTTGTTATCCAACCTTGGGATAAGAGCATAATGGGTGAAATTGAAAAGGCGATTTTGAAATCTGAATTAGGAATCACCCCAACAAACGACGGTTCAGTGATTAGAATCAATATCCCACCTCTTACCGAAGAAAGAAGAAAAGAATTGGTAAAAGTAGTTAAGAAGATGGGGGAAGAAAGCAAAGTTGCTATTCGCAATATTCGTCGCGATGCAAATGAAGAATTAAAAAAGAAGGAGAAGAATGGGGAGATTTCCGAGGATCAATCCCATCGTACACAAGAAGAGATTCAAAAACTAACAGATAAGTTTATTGGTGATGTAGACACTGTTGTAAATACAAAAGAAAAAGAAATTATGGAAGTTTAAAGACCCTCCCTCCCTTTCATAAGGGAGGGCATTTTTTCAATCGTAAAGAACATAGTAACTTTTTCTATATGTTTAAATTTGTGGATCTGTTTAATTGTTTTGGAGTGGAGGACGAATGATGTTAAAGGGTTTGTTTGCAAAGAAAAAAGAAAATGGTTTAGACAAAAATAAACTTAATATAAAAGACCTTGACCCTTTAAATATTCCTAAACACGTTGCTATTATAATGGACGGCAATGGAAGATGGGCGAAACAAAAAGGTTTACCAAGAATTGCTGGACATCGTGAAGGAATGAAAACGATTAGAGAAGTGGCTCGAGTTGCAAATGAAGTTGGGATCAAAATTTTAACCCTTTATGCTTTTTCAACCGAAAACTGGAAAAGGCCGCAAGATGAAGTGAAATTTTTAATGGATTTACCTCAGGAGTTTTTAAGAAAAGAGCTTGACGAATTAATCGAACAAAATGTTCAGGTCAAAATGATGGGATTTGATCAACAACTCCCTGAACATACTTTAAATGCTGTACATGAAGCAGTAGAGAAGACAAAGCAAAATACTGGACTTATTTTAAATTTTGCTTTAAACTACGGTAGTCGTTATGAGATTATCTATGCGATAAGAAATATTGTTGATGATGTTTTAGCAGGCAATATTTCTAAAGATGAAATTGATGAGAAATTAATGAATCAATATCTATTAACGAAATCATATCCAGATCCTGATCTACTTATCAGAACAAGCGGCGAACTTCGAATTAGTAATTTTTTACTTTGGCAGATAGCCTATACTGAATTATGGTATACTGATGAATTTTGGCCTGAATTTAATAAACAAAGCTTATTACAAGCTATCTATGAATATCAACAAAGATCGAGGCGATTTGGATCACTATAAAGGGTGGGCTTAATGAAACAAAGGATTTTGACAGGATTAATCGGTGGAATTGGTTTTATCTATTTAGTATGGTTGGGGGAGCTTCCCTATACAATTTTAGTAATATTATTAGCATTGATAGGGTATTATGAACTTTTAAGAATGAATCAAACACCAGTATTTTCATGGCAAGGACTTATCGGACTCAATACCGTTCTATTTATCATCCTAACTCAAAATTCGCTTTTAGCTGGTATAGATCGACAACAATTAATGTCACTTTTACTTGTTTCTTTGTTTTTGTATCTTGCTTTAATTGTGATAAAGAAAAATGAAATCAATTTTGATCAGGTTTCTTATCACTTGTTTGGTGCAATGTATATTGGCTTTGGTTTTTCCTATATGTTAGAAACAAGATTGATGGAACATGGATTCCAATTTAGTCTTCTTGTTTTTTTAGCTACTTTTGCTTCTGATTCAGGGGCTTATTTTACTGGAAAATATTTAGGCAAAACTAAACTATGGCCTGAAATTAGTCCCAAGAAAACCATTGAAGGATCTATTGGAGGCATTGTCTTTGCAATTATTGTAAGTTTACTTTTAAATGCAATGTTTCAAATTACAGAGCATTTTATGCTAATGATTTGGGCAGGCATTCTTATTGCAATAACTGGACAATTTGGGGATTTAATCGAATCCGCATTAAAAAGGTCAAAAGGAGTAAAAGATTCTGGATCACTTTTACCTGGACATGGTGGAGTTCTAGATCGATTTGATAGTTTAATCTTTGTCTTTCCCATTTTGCACTTATTACATATACTTTAGATCATGGGGGTAAAGTGATGAAATACTTAGCAATACTAGGATCAACCGGCTCTATTGGTACACAAGCGTTAGAAGTCGTTCAGGCTCATCAAGACAAGTTTCGTGTTATTGGTTTATCAGCAGGATCGAATTTAACAGTCTTAAAAAAACAGATTGCAACCTTTTCTCCAAAAATCGTTTCTGTTCGTTCAAAAGATTTAGCAGAAAAACTTCGAACTGAAGTACGAAGCGATGTAAAAATCGTTTATGGGGAGGAAGGGCTTATTGAAGTTGCCACTCAGGATGATGTTGATTTTGTGATAACTGCATTAGTAGGAAGTATTGGCTTAAAACCAACAATAAAGGCAATTGAAGCAAATAAACAGATTGGTTTAGCAAACAAAGAAACCCTTGTATCTGGTGGACATTTAGTCATGGAACTAGCGAAACAATATGACGTTCCGATTATTCCTATAGATAGTGAACATTCTGCTATTTACCAAAGCCTAAATGGTGAAAAAAATACTCAAGTTAATCGAATTATCTTAACAGCATCTGGAGGCCCTTTTAGAAATAAATCTAGAGAAGATTTGAAAAACGTTACGATTGCAGATGCTTTAAAACATCCAAACTGGACAATGGGAGCAAAAATAACGATTGACTCAGCAACAATGATGAATAAAGGATTAGAGGTTATAGAGGCACATTGGTTATTTCAAATGCCTTACGAAAAAATTGATGTCATGATTCACCCTGAAAGCATCATACATTCTATGGTAGAATATATTGATAGAGCAATTATTGCTCAATTAGGAACTCCTGATATGAAGGTTCCTATTCAATATGCGATCTCTTATCCGGATCGTTTAAATCTAAATATTGATGCGCTTGATTTAACTCAGATTGGGGCATTGCACTTCTTTAAACCGGATTTAGAGAGGTTCCCTAGTCTGAAAATGGCATACCAAACAGGAAAAGAAGGAGGAACGATGCCTACAGTACTAAACGCTGCTAACGAAGTAGTAGTGGGCGCTTTTTTACAAGGTAAAGTTCCGTTTATGGAAATAGAAAGTATAATTGATGCTATTTTAGGACAGCATCAAAAGGTAAAGCATCCTTCAATTGAAGAGATCATGGAAGCTGATCGTTGGGCAAGGGTAGCAACGTCTACACTTATCAAAAGTAAAGGTTGGTGATCAGATTGAATATTGTTTTAATTTTTGAGATTGTTCTTGTTTTCGCAGCACTAATGTTTTTTCATGAATTAGGGCATTTCCTTTTTGCTAAAAAAGCAGGAATCTTCGTCAGGGAATTTTCATTAGGACTTGGACCCAAACTATTTTCTTTTAAAAAAAGAGAGACCCAATACTCCCTTAGGATTCTTCCTTTTGGTGCTTATGTTCGAATGGCAGGAGAGGACCCAGAGGTTGTAGAGATAAAAGATGGTCAAACTTTAGCCCTTAAGCTTGATTCTAAAGGAAAAGTGACAGATATTTATTTTGATGAAAAAGATTTTAGTAAAGGAATTATAATAAGAGTCAAGAGTGCAGATCTTGAACGTGAATTAACCATTAAGGGATATGACCAAGATGAACATTTGGTCAATTATTCTCTTTCAAGAGAAACAGTTATGCATTATGAAAAACAAAGTGTGCAAATTGCACCATGGGATCGACAATTTGGTTCTAAATCGATCTTAGATCGTTTTGCAACCATTTTAGCTGGACCTGTATTTAATATTATTTTAACGATTGTGTTATTCTTTGTTGTTGCGATGATGGTTGGAGTACCCTCTGAGCAAGTTAGTTTTGGAAAAGTAAACCCTGGATCACCTGCAGATAAGGCAGGGATTCAGCAAGGGGATATTGTCTTGTCGGTCGATAATACGCCTATTAAGAAAGATACGGAACTAATAGAAAAGATTCAAAAATCCCCTGGAAAAGAACTCATTTTAAAAATTGAAAGAAATGGGACAACAAAGGAGATTACAGTCATACCAGAGGAGAAGTCGGGAAAAGGGTTAATTGGGGTAGAGGTTGGACACCTTCGTGAGGAAGCAACAATTCCCAAGGCAGCATCTTCCGCAGTAACAAATACGGCTAAAATGACAGCACTTATTTTGGATAGCTTTAGATTACTTTTCTCGGGTAATGTTGGTATGAATGATTTAGCTGGACCTGTAGGAATTATGAAAATTACAAGTGATGCTGCGAAACAAGGTATGGCTACATTGATTAACTGGGCAGGGATGTTAAGCCTATATCTTGGAATATTCAATTTATTACCGATACCTGCTTTAGATGGAAGTCGTTTATTATTTCTTACCATTGAGGGTGTACGTGGTAAGCCGATTGATCCCCAAAAAGAGAGTATGGTACACCTTGTTGGATTTGCTTTATTGATGCTTTTAATGATCATTGTTACCGTGAATGATGTATCTAAAATATTTTAAATTTTGTTCTTTAGGTGGTGCTAACATTGTATAGGCGTGAGAAGACAAGACCGGTTTATGTGGGAAATGTACAAATAGGTGGTCAAAGTGATGTAGTCATCCAATCGATGGCAACAACAGATACGAGAGATATTGATGCCACAGTATCTGAAATAGAAAGACTAGCAGAAGTAGGTTGTCAAATTGTTCGGCTTGCTGTAATCAATGAGGATGCTGCTAAAGCGATTGAACAAATCAAAAAGCGTTCATCACTTCCATTAGTTGCGGATATCCATTTTGATTATAAGTTGGCATTAATTGCCTTAGAAAGTGGTATTGATAAAATACGTATCAATCCAGGAAACATTGGTTCAATTGAAAAAGTTCAGAAGGTAGTAGAAGCTTGTCGAGCAAGAAATGTACCTATTCGAATTGGTGTAAATTCTGGCTCGATTGAAAAAGAGATATTAAATAAATATGGTCATCCAACTGCAGAGGGATTGGTTGAATCAGCCTTAAAGCATGTAAAAATCTTAGAACAATTAGACTTTTATGACATGGTCATTTCTTTAAAAGCATCTAACGTTCCGATGATGATTAAAGCTTATCATCTCATGGCAGAAAAAAGAAATTATCCCTTACATGTTGGTGTAACTGAAGCAGGAACTATTTTTTCCGGAAGTATTAAATCAGCAGTGGGTATTGGCTCTGTTCTTTCAAGTGGAATTGGTGACACTATTCGCGTCTCTTTAACAGGAGAACCGACAGAAGAAATCAAGGTAGCTAAAGAAATGTTGAAGAGTTTGGAGATTAGAACAAATGAACCAGAAATCATTTCTTGTCCAACCTGTGGTAGAGTGCAAATCGATTTAATCAGTTTAGCTAATAAAGTAGAAGATGCGATCCAGAAAATTGGCCAGCCCTTAAAAGTAGCAGTAATGGGATGTGCAGTTAATGGCCCAGGTGAAGCAAGAGAAGCTGATGTTGGTGTAGCAGGAGGACATGGTGAAGGCCTGATCTTTAGAAATGGTGAAATTGTAAGAAAAGTAAAAGAAGAAGAGCTTTTTGAGGAATTGATGAAAGAAATTGAAGATATCACAAAGAAATGATAAAATGAAAGGAAAAATGGTACAATCTTTAGGTTGTACCTTTTCTCTTTTAGTGCGCCACGCATGGCGATTAACTAGACGGTGAAAGTCCGTTATGGGGGTATGTAGCAACCAACCATTAGCCTAAGGCAAGGGTGTCCATCGTGAGGTGGAATCTGAAGGAAGCCGGCGGCAAAG